>NZ_JBQKKM010000040.1:0-45734 GCF_052116745.1 Niallia sp. Sow4_A1
TCTTATTAGTTTGTGTGGTGCTTACTAAATTCGACATTTTGGGGAGGTACTCCTTTTTTTGTGTCTCTGAGACCTTAAGGCTCTAAGCGTTAAATTTATGAAATTGATTCATACCATTACTTTTTTAATTAAACACTCTATTACTTTTAATTTGATTCCCCTATTTCTCTTTTGATTTCTTCTATTCGTTTTTTCCCCCAATCATACATCATTTCCACAATTGGAAGTAACGTCATACCCAATCCAGTCATTGAGTATTCCACTTTAGGCGGAACTTCTGGATAAACCTCTCGATGAACAATGCCGTCTTCCACCAATTCCTTTAATTGATTCGTTAAAATTTTATGGGATATTTTTGGAAATAATCTTTGTAATTCACTAAAGCGGTGCGGACCTTCAACACCTAAATGCCATAAAATCACAACTTTCCACTTACCACTGATAATCGATAAAGTAAGTTCTTTTTCACAGTTGTAATCACCATTTATTATCTTCTCTTTAATTTCATCTCTAAGTGTATCCGACATATTTTCTGCCTCCGCTTTCAATTGTTACTTTAAGGTTACCCTGTTACAAAAAAGTGCATTCTTCCCAGAATAACAAACAGGTTGTAATATATATTTGTGAGTTAAAGACAAACTATTTTAGGAGGAATAACAATTATGAGTAAAAAAGCACTTTTAATTATACCACCCGAAAGATTTAATGAAGATGAATTATTTAAACCAAAAGAGGCACTTGAAAAAGCAGGAATAGATGTAACAATTGCAAGCACAAAAACTGGCGAAATTATTGGCGATTTTGAAGGTAAGGCAATATCCGAAAAGGTCTTTACCGATACTACAGCAACCGATTTTGACGTTATTTCTGTTATTGGTGGTTCTGGCACAAATGATCATCTCTGGAATAATGGAGAATTATCCACGTATTTAAAGAAAGCACATAATGATAAAATTCTTGTTACTGGAATTTGTGCTGGTTCAGTTTCTGTCGTGCAAACTGGCTTACTTGAAGGTAGAGAAGCAACTTGCTACCCTGTTGACGTACAAAAAGACCAACTGAAAGCAAATAATGTAAAGTATGTTGAGAAACATGTTATTGCACATAGTGACATTATCACAGGTGACGGCCCAGATGGCGCTGAAGAATTTGGAAAAGCACTCGTTAATGCAATAAACTAACTTAAAAGATGATAAAAGCCTTTGGTGTATACCAGAGGCTTTTTCAATTTTTAATCTTCTCTTATTCCTCATTTTATGTTAGTAAATAACTTATCTAACCACTGATTATCAAGTACAATTTCCACTCTCTATTTTACCACTATTTGTGGTACGGTTCACCCCTATTAATCCGAAAAGCCCGATAAACCTGCTCCACCAAAATCAACCGCATCAACTGATGAGGAAACGTCATCCTACTAAACGAAAGCTTATCATCTGCTCTCTTTAGCACCTCATCACTAAGCCCCAAAGATCCACCAATAATAAAAGTAACCTTGCTTTTTCCATATGTCCCTAGCTTATCAATGGTATCGGCTAGCTCCTCTGAAGACTTTTGCTTACCTTCTATAGCTAGTGCGATAACATGTGCATCAGCTGGGACTTTGGCAAGGATTCGTTCGCCTTCTTTTTTCTTTACTTGCAGCATTTCTGCATCACTTAAGATTTCTGGTGCTTTTTCGTCTGGAACTTCAATGATTTCTATTTTAGAATAGCTTGAAAGTCTTTTTGTATATTCTTCGATTCCAAGCTTTAAGTATTTTTCTTTTAATTTTCCAACTGTAACAATTGAGATATTCACATGCTTTCCTCACTTTACAAACAAGATATCCACATAAGTTATCCACATATCCACATTTTTAATCCACATATAGTATGGAATCACTTGTTCGCCACCATATATATGGCGTTATTTTTACAATATTCACAGGTTGTTGATAACTTTTCTTTATCTGAAATTTGTTCCAAAATCGGAAATGTTTCAAACTCATTTACTACAGAATCTATTGCTATATCAACGTGTTCAGCACAACTATAAATCATTTTTCCTTCTCCTTTTAGCGATTGCTTTTTTCATTTTTCTAAAAATAATTGTGGATAATCATTTTTTCTAATCCAATTATTAGTTATCCACATTCCATCTTATCATTCTACCCAAAAACTGCAACCACTCTAACAAAATTCATTTACTTTTCACGATAAGACCTTATCCACAAACAACTTCATTATTTTTGGAAAAAAATATTTCTCCTTATTCTCTTTTAATAAAAAAGTAGAGCAAAACTTTTGTCAGTTTTGCTCTACTTTTCTTTTTTACATTTGATCTTCCGATAACGTTAGCTCTGCTGTTTCTAACTTTCCATTGCGATAATATTTTACTTCCATGGAATCGCCAATTTTCTTTTCATTATATAAATGCTTTCTTAAATCAATTAAGTCCACTATTTCTTTGCCATCTAGTTCCACAATAACATCTAGCTCTTTTAATCCTGCTTTTTGAGCTGGTGAATTTGGTGAAACATCTTTAATTGCTACACCTGTAGTGACATCCTCTGGTAACTTTAATGCTTCCTGCTGATAGTAGCCCGGAATATCGCTAACAGATTGCAACTCAACTCCCATGTAGGGTCTTTGTACTTCTCCATGTTCTTCTAAATCTTCAATAATTGGTATCGCTAAATTAATTGGTATCGCAAGCCCAATCCCTTCTACAGCAGATTCGGCAATTTTCATACTATTGATACCGATAAGTTGACCTTCAATATTAACAAGGGCTCCACCACTATTTCCTGGGTTAATAGCAGTATCTGTTTGAATAACCTCTGATTGCCAATCTGGTGTCCCGTCCTCATTAATATCAACTGGAATCGTTCTTTCTAATCCGGAAACAATTCCTTGTGTAACCGATCCAGAAAAGGTTAACCCTAATGGATTACCAATTGCAATGACAGGTTCACCTGCTTTCAGCGTATCTGAATTACCAAATTCCGCTATCTTTGTTATTTCGCTTGCATCTACTTCGACTACTGCTAAATCTGTCCAAATATCAGCACCAATTAGTTCCGCACTAATTTTCTTTCCGTTTGATAAAGTAACCTCTAGCTCTGTCGCACCTTGCACGACATGATTATTTGTGACAATATATGCCTTGCCATCACTTTTTTTATATATAACACCTGAACCTGTACCAGCCTCTTCTGCCGTCGTTTCATCTGCCCAGAAATTAGAGGACTGCAGATTGGTAATTCCAACAACTGAATCAGCTGCTTTATCAACTGCCTTTGTGACATCTGTTTCGACATTCAATGAGACATTCTGCGTTTTTACCCCTTCCGAATTGCTTATCACACTCCCGCTTTCTTCCTTATTCGGAAGAATCGCTAAATCTGTTAACCGTGGGCTAATTAATAAAACAAGTACTGCACCAATAATTGCACCAATAAATCCAGAGAAGAAATATCCCTTTCTTGAGCCTCTCTTTGGTCCATCTCCCCGATTACCATAATCATATTCCACAAGCTTCATTCCTTTCTACAGACATTATCTAAATACTTTTCTAACATATTCTTTATTATTTTTCCTTTTTTTTAAAAAAACAAACGAACTACTTAGAGATGTTTTCACCATATGATACCCAAAAGCGTTGATAGCATACTTCCATTTTTCCATAAAAAAAAGCGAATAACCAAGTATCCGCTTTTTTTATCCACTTATATTGCCATCATTTTTGTCGGTATTCTAGGATCTGTATCAAATAAAGTAACCTGTTCCCCTAACCCGACTCCACGGCTTTCCAATGTCTGTCCAACTGACATTCTGGCTAAATCCTTCATATTATTATCTAAGCTTAGGTGAGCAAGATAAATATGCTTTGTGCGATCTCCAATTACCTCGCTCATTGCAATTGCTGCATCTTCATTACAGACATGCCCTACATCGCTTAAAATACGTCTTTTAATATTCCATGGATATTTTCCCATCCTCAGCATCTGCACATCATGGTTGCTTTCAAACACATAGGAATCTGCATTGGAAATGATTCCTTTCATTCGATCACTAACATAACCTGTATCTGTGATTAGTACGAGCTTTTTCTCTCCTTCATGGAATACATAAAACATTGGCTCTGCCGCATCATGGGATACGCCAAAGGATTCAATGGATAAATTGCCAAATGTCTTAACGGTTTCCATATCAAATTGAAATTTCTGCTCTGTGGGAATTTCGCCGATTAAGGGATCCATTGCTTTCCACGTTTTTTCATTTGCATAGATAGGTAATTTATATTTTCTTGCAACAATTCCTACCCCTTTAATATGGTCACTATGCTCATGTGTCACTAATATCCCTTTTAAATCACTCATTTTCCGTTCAATGCCTTGAAATAAGCCTTCCATTTGCTTTCCGCTTAATCCAGCATCAACTAAAAAGGAATGATCTTCTGTTTCAACAAAGATGGCATTTCCTGTACTGCCACTTGCGAGAACACTAAACCGCATTTTTCTCTCACTCCAATTTCATTTCCTCTGTTTCTGGTTGAATAACTGCCCCGTCCAAAGCATTTACATAAAAGTCTTCTTCATCCACTGTTACTTTCCAAGTTGGAGCAAGCAATTGTGCAGATGTATCAAGCTGTGTATAATAGCCTAATTCTACATAGCTTACATACGAATCACTTTCTATGAAGTTATTTGTAAATAAGTTCAGAATAACATCCAACGGCTGAATAATGTTTTCTTTTTCATCCATTTCTTGAATTTTTTCCAAATACGTCTGGTTATAGGAAACGATTTTGTTCTCTTCATTTACATTAAAGGTAATTTCACCCTTTGGATTTCGATATAATGTCTTTCCAGCATGCTGTTGATAATACGTAATGGTATTCCCACTCTTTTCCCAAAAGCGATACTCTGAACCGTTAAGCACTTGATTAAACAGAAATTCAGTTAACTCCTCTGGGTCAAAATCTTCTTTAATACTAATTGGCTCCACTAACACTGCTTGAAGATATATGCTATCTCTTACGGTAATTTCTTGACCACTTAATAGCCCTTTTTCCATCTTTTTGATCTCATCATCCGTGAATTTCTTCGACTTCGCTGATAAATATTGATCCTTTTGGTTATTGACTGGAAGCTTTTCTTTATCATATTTAATTCCTAACCGTGAAAGCGTATTGGTCGTTGGCTCTGTTGTATAGTCATCCGCCCGTTGGTATTCTTTAATCTTTATATATTCATAAATTAGATATACATCCAATATTAAGAAGGCAATAATAAATATGGTCTTTATCTTACTCCAGTCCATCTAAGTTGCCTCCTGTTCCTTCCGAATATAAGGTATACCATTTATTATCATATTGGTAAAACCAGGTTGGTTCTAAGGAAACGATATTTTGCGAATCGACCTGCATATCATATCCCATCACAATATTCTGGAGTTTTTCTGTCTTTAACTTTTTATTATTTTGGAGATATTGTAAAACCTCTTCTCCTGATGAAACCGTCTCTTTTGAAAAATCAAACGGAGTAGTTGTATTAATAATAATTAAATTACTAGTTAAAAGGCGCTTCGCCTTATTATTTTCCCAGAACAAACGAATATCAGATAGTTCTGTTTTCAAATTAAACACAGGCATTCCATTTGTGTTGTATAAACGAAAGGTTATCTTTCTGTCTTCATCTCGTCCCACATATAAATAGTCATTAATCCAGCCACCTCTCTGATTGATTAGATCGATACTATTATTAATGATATGCTTCTGAATCGTTTCGTTCGAAATGCCAGAAGGTTTAAAGAAGCTGACAATATGGGTATCTTTATATATTCTAAGTAAACCCGAATCGTCTGTATACTCTTCCCAATTTGTTAAAATTTCTTTTTGGGCGATACTAGGATTAGTAAATAATGCTCTTTTCAATCGAATAGATTCGATTTGTCTCGTAAAATATTTGTATTTATTGACTTCCCTTTTCTCACTAGGTAAGTAAATTAAATACTGATCATTTGGTTTATACGAAAAATAGGTAGAATACACTGTTTTTTCATTAAAGACACTATCTTTAAATTGATTCAGTTCCTCAACATATTTCGATCGTACCGATGTTTCATATACTTTCCCCGTTTCTTTAGACAGAAAATAAACCTTTCCATCCTTATATGAAAACAAAATCGTATCAAAATCAAAGGAATTATCCTGATCTACTCTTAAAATATCTTTGTAAATTCGAAAAGGAACTTGTCCTGGAAATCTTATTTCCAAACTATTATCCTGCTCTTCTAAAAAGCTTGCTACACTTTCTACTTTTGAAGTTATATTACGAAAATCTCCATACTCAAATTCTTTAAGCTTCTGGATAATAGAATCTATTTCTTCCCTTGAAATTGTACCATAATGATTCCCATCTATGTGTTGGTAAATTCCGTCTGGCTTTACAACTTCACTTACTTCCTTTGTTTCTCCTAATTCCTCCAGAGCAGTAGTTGACCCACTACCAATTGAATCAAATTCCCCACCCTGATCTGTCCAAAGGAGATAATATAATAACACACTTAAAGCTACGAGAAAGATTAAAATACCGCTTTTTACACTCTCATATTTCATCCCCAATCATCCTCTTCAGATTGAATATACGGTAGGGTGAAAGATATTTTTGTTCCTTTGCCTTCTTTACTGGATGCCCAAATTCTTCCCCCATGTGCTTCTACCATTTCTTTTGCGATTGCAAGGCCAAGTCCAGTTCCACCGAGCTTTCGTGTTCTCGCTTTATCAACACGATAGAAACGATCAAATATTTTATCAATATTTTCTTTCGGTATACCAACACCATTATCTGATACACTTACGATTATTTGCTGTTCCTGTTCCTTAATGGAGAAGGTAATGTTTCCACCTTCAGGAGAGTACTTCATTGCATTGGAAATTATATTATCTAGTACTTGTGTTAATTTATCTTCATCAATTTCAACAAATGCTGCTTTCTTTGGCAATTTTCTTATGAAGCTAACATTTTGTTGTTTCGTCAATTCAAAACGGTCAATAATTCGATTATAAAAAACGATAAAATCAACAAGTTCTTTATTTAACTGATAATCACGGCTATCTAATTTAGAAAGCTGCAATAAGTCATTTACTAAGCGTATCATTCTCTCGGTCTCATTTTGGGTGACATTTAAGAATTTTGGAGCCAATTCTTCATCTTTCCAAGCTCCATCATATAAAGCTTCTACATAACTGCGCATCGTAGTTAACGGGGTACGCAATTCATGGGAAACATTCGCTACAAATTCTTTTCTTTCCATATCAATTTTTTCCTGCTCCGTAATATCATGGAGGACCGTAATCAAACCATTAACAAACCCTGTCTCTTTTTGTATAACCGAAAAATTAGCCCGTAAAATATATGGCTCATAATGAGTACTATAATCCAAAATAACCGATTCTCTTTCCTCCAATAGCTCCTCAAATGTATATTTCCCATTAAGATCAAGGAGATTAATAATTGGCTCCGAGAGTACTGTTTCACGTGAAACATCTAGCATCTTTGCAGCTGGCTCATTTATAAGAATAATTCGCCCTTTTCGATCTGTTGCAATTACTCCATCTGTCATATAGGCTAAAACAGATGATAATTTTCGCCGCTCACTTTCTGTTGTTGCCTGTGATTCTTGAAGCTTCTTTGTTAAATTATTAAACGTGATTGCTAATTGTCCAATCTCATCAAAACCATATACTTTAACCTTTCTGGAGAAATTCCCCTTCGATAAAGCAAAGGCATGCTTTTGCATATCTGAAATAGGCTTTGTAATCGTTCTTGCTAATAAGACTCCTAATATTGCCGTTACAAATAAAGTGATAATCGTTCCTTTTTGAAAGATTTGATTGATCTTATCAATTTGTTTATAGACATTCTCAATCTTGCCCTCTAAATAAATGGCTCCGACTATTTCATCCCCATTTGTTTTTATAGGCGTAATCAGCTCATAGATTTTCTCACCGTTTTTCTGCTTAATTGGATTATCCGGTTGAGATGAGTTTGAGAGAACTCTCCTTACCGAAACATCAACCATTTTCTGGCCGACCAAATGTTGGTTTTCCGGATCAGAGGTTCCAACGATAATGCCATTACTATTAACAACTCTGATTTCTTTAATATCAGATGAATTATTATCACTTAAAATTCTTTTGATATCTTCCTCTAATGTTGAATCACCGTTTTCAACAAATCGTTCCTTTACGAGCTGCTCTTCTAAATAGATAGATAAAATATTTACTTTCTCTTGAATCGATATTTTAAAACTGTCTAATAGCGTTGTTTGTAGGGTTTTTACAAAATAAACCCCAATTATCTGAATAGAAATAAGAATAAGCAAAACAATAACTAATACAAGCTTCAAATGAATAGAACGAAAAAAACTTACTTTTTTCATTAATAAATTTACTCCTGCTCAGGATTTCTTAAATAGTAGCCAACGCCTCTTCTTGTCACGATCCAAGTCGGATGACTGGGATTATCTTCAATCTTTTCTCTTAATCTTCTTACCGTTACATCGACTGTTCGTACATCACCATAGTAGTCATAGCCCCATACTGTTTGAAGCAAGTGCTCTCTAGTCATAACTTGTCCTATATGTTTTGCTAAATAATAAAGTAATTCAAACTCACGATGCGTTAGCTCGATCATTTCGCCTCTTTTTGAAACGATGTAAGCATCTGGATGAATAATAAGGGAACCAACTTCAATTTCATTCGTTTCTTTTTCTTCTTCTGCAGCAGATGAAACTTGCTGATGTCGTCTAAGATTTGCCTTTACACGTGCAATTAACTCTCTTGTACTAAAAGGCTTTGTCACATAGTCATCTGCACCTAATTCTAGCCCTAAAACCTTATCTATTTCTGAATCCTTTGCCGTTAACATAATGATGGGCATTTCATATTTCTTTCTGACTTCACGACATACTTCCATGCCATCTCTTTGCGGAAGCATAATATCAAGCAATACTAAATCTGGCTGGATTTCTTCCACTTTCTCTAGGGCTTCATTGCCATCATAAGCACAATACACTTCGAAGCCTTCTTTCTTTAAATTAAATTGCAGAATATCTGCAATTGGTTTTTCATCATCTACAACTAAAATCTTTTTATTCATTCAGGTATTCTCCTTCTATCAAAGTTTATCTATCGTAACTTCCATACTTTTATTGTTTACTTCTACTGTCTACTTTACCATTTTAAATTTATATAATCACTTTTTTTCTATTATAAGTTTAGTGATACGTTAGCTTTACCCTCTTTGTTTAGATCGCTTGATGACTACTTTCTCATCATTGCTTTATCCTCTAAATAGCCACAAATAAAAAAGACAGTGAAGCTTTCTCTATAAGCCCACTGAATCTTTCATCCATTGAGGATTAAAAAATCCCTCTATAAGAGAGGGTTACCATTTCCGATTATTCTACTTCATTCCAATGCATGGGAAATCTCCCTGCATCATTCATTATCGAAACATCCTTTTTAGGCTATTGTATATGCCCTCAATTCATACTATAGCAATAGAAAGAGCCTCATTTTACTATAAGAAAAAAATACAAATGAAGATAGCTAAATTATTGAAACCTTTTATACTAGATAATCGTCTATATATATGAGTTTCATTTTCCCTTAATTTTGGCAAGGAAATCCTTTCCTAGAATGGATTTCCTTGTCCTTTTTTTATCTATTATAGCCTCTACTTATTCTTCACTAGACAGTAAAATAATTCCCCTCCCTGCTAGTAATTCACTTTATATATAAAGATTATTACGAAGAAGGCATATACATTTACTTTAGCATATATTTAAAGGAAATAATGTTTTGCTATTATATTGTAATGAAATTGTTGTATTATTATCATGTTATGCAGAGATTTGTAATAGAAAGGATCTTTCGCGGTTTATTTACAGGGAAATAATTTGGGCATAAAAAAAACAACGAACATTCGTTGTGAATACAAAATCAAGGTGGCTCAGGACGGAATCGAACCGCCGACACAAGGATTTTCAGTCCTTTGCTCTACCGACTGAGCTACTGAGCCAAACTATGGTGACAAATGCTTAGCTCTAACATTTAAGCAAAGGTCGTTATTTACTTGTCTTCATTATGTATAAGATAAATGTATATAAAATATGCAAATGCATAGGAAGAAAATATGGCGGTCCGGACGGGACTCGAACCCGCGACCTCCTGCGTGACAGGCAGGCATTCTAACCAACTGAACTACCGGACCATTTTTTGCATAATATCTCTAAAAGATATTATGACCCATACGGGATTCGAACCCGTGTTACCGCCGTGAAAGGGCGGTGTCTTAACCGCTTGACCAATGGGCCATGATTGATATCTATAAATGGTGAGCCATGGAGGATTCGAACCTCCGACCCTCTGATTAAAAGTCAGATGCTCTACCGACTGAGCTAATGGCTCCTATTATGAGCTTGTCTCTTTTTTTGTCATTTGCGACGCTTTTTATATTAGCATATTATCAAAATAAAAAGCAATACTTTTCTCAAAACTTTTTTAAAAATATTTTTTATTTTGCTCTAAGCTACATTTCCTTTTAAGATTAATGTATTTTTTAGCGTTTGTTTATAAATCCACAACCTTACCATTATCGCAAATTCAAATGCTAGCCAACAACCATTAAGAATAAGTTAATCGTCTCTTTATTTCAAACAAAGTAGTCTGTATTCTCTCATACCCATCTATCTACTTGGAAAAACAAAGGTCGTTCAAAATTTAGAACGACCTTTGTTTTCATGTTTAGATTTGTCTCCAAGGGCTGTGTATAATATTTGTTTGTGTACGATCTGGGCCAACAGAGAACATAGATAATGGAATCCCAGTTAACTGTGATACTCTTTCTAAATAATGACGAGCATTTGCCGGAAGATCGCTTAGTGTTTTACAGCTAGTAATGTCTTCTGTCCAGCCTGGTAGCTCTTCATATACTGGCTCACATTCTGCTAATACTTTTAGGCTTGCTGGGAACTCTTCCATTACTTCCCCTTTGTATTTATAAGCAACACAAATTTTTAACGTTTCAATTCCTGTTAAAACGTCAATGGAATTTAGAGAAAGATCTGTAATACCACTAACACGACGAGCATGTCGAACTACTACACTATCAAACCAGCCAACACGACGTGGTCTACCAGTTGTTGTTCCATATTCACGACCAACTTCTCTAATTTGGTTTCCAATTTCATCATTTAATTCTGTTGGGAAAGGTCCGTCTCCAACTCTTGATGTATAGGCCTTTGATACACCTACAACATGTTTAATTTTAGTTGGCCCAACACCTGAACCAATTGTTACGCCTCCAGCTACTGGATTAGAAGAAGTGACAAATGGATAAGTACCTTGGTCAATATCAAGCATTACCCCTTGAGCACCTTCAAAAAGAACTCTGCGACCATCATCTAATGCATCATTTAATACAACAGAAGTGTCACAAACATATTGCTTAATTTGTTGACCATATTCATAATATTCATTTAAAATATCCTCTAATTTAAAGCCTTCTGTTTCATAGATGCGCTCTAACAGACGATTTTTTTCCACTAAGTTTCTTGCAAGTTTTTCTTCAAATACTTCTCTATCTAATAAATCAGCAATACGGATACCAATACGTGCAGCTTTATCCATATAAGCTGGTCCAATGCCTTTTTTCGTTGTTCCAATTTTGTTAGCACCTTTGCTTTCTTCTTCCACTTCATCTAATTTCAGATGATAAGGAAGAATAACATGTGCACGATTGCTAATTCGTAAGTTATCTGTTGTAACATTACGGTCATGTAAGTACTTTAACTCCGCAATAATTGCTTTTGGATCCACTACCATACCGTTTCCAACAACACTAATTTTTTCATTATAAAATATCCCAGATGGAATTAAGTGTAATTTATACGTTTCGCCATTAAACTTAATTGTATGTCCTGCATTGTTACCACCTTGATAACGTGCAATCACTTCTGCATTTTCAGATAGAAAATCGGTAATTTTACCTTTTCCTTCGTCTCCCCACTGCGTTCCTACCACCACTACTGATGACATATCCTAGAGCACCTCCACAGGTTTCTATATCTTTTTATTATATCCTTAATCAAACATTCCTATTTTACCAACTTTTTAACATAAAAGTCAACAAAACACGAACAATCTTTTTAATCAATTAAAGTTATGTTCGTAAAAACTGATAAATAAAGATAGTTAATTTTGTAGTATTTGCTCCTATTGATGCATTTATTCATCTAAAAAAAGCATAAAAAAAGATTAGTAGCTTTAAAACTACTAATCTTTTTTATTAGGCCCCTGTCGGCATCGCACCATCCTCAAAACGCCGTTCTAGATTAACGAATTTATTGTATTCTTTTACAAAGGCTAGCTGTACGGTTCCAGTCGGACCATTACGCTGTTTCGCAATAATGATTTCGATAATATTCTTGCTTTCTGATTCTTTATCATAGTAATCATCACGATATAAGAAGGCTACAATATCCGCATCCTGCTCAATACTTCCTGATTCCCTGATATCGGACATCATCGGACGCTTATCTTGTCTTTGCTCTACACCCCGTGATAACTGAGATAAGGCAATGACAGGCACTTGAAGTTCACGTGCAAGCTGTTTTAAGGAACGAGAAATTTCCGATACCTCTTGCTGTCTATTTTCACCAGCACGGCCACTTCCCAAGATTAGCTGTAAGTAATCAATTAATATCATTCCTAAGCCGTGTTCTTGCTTTAGACGACGGCATTTTGCTCTTATATCTGTAATCTTTACCCCTGGTGTATCATCAATGAAAATACCTGCATTGGACAAGCTTCCCATTGCCATCGTTAGCTTTCCCCAGTCCTCATCTGTTAACGATCCTGTACGTAGACGCTGGGCATCTATATTCCCTTCTGCACATAGCATACGCATGACAAGCTGCTCTGCTCCCATCTCCAAACTAAAAATGGCTACATTTTCACCTGTTTTTACAGCAACATTCTGAGCGATATTTAAGGCAAAGGCCGTTTTACCAACAGATGGTCTTGCTCCAACGATAATTAAGTCATTTCGCTGAAATCCTGCCGTCATTTTATCAAGTTCAGCAAACCCTGTTGCTATCCCTGTAATATCGCCTTTGCGATTATGCATTTCTTCAATATTATCGTATGTTCGAACAAGAACATCTTTGATATTATGAAACGCCCCAGCGTTTTTCCGCTGTGCTACTTCTAAAATATTCTTTTCTGCTTCACTTAATAAAGCTTCTACTTCATCTTCACGTGAATACCCATCTTGGGCAATATTCGTTGCTGTTCGAATTAAGCGGCGCAACAATGACTTTTCTTCCACAATTTTTGCATAATATTCTATATTTGCAGCAGTAGGTACCGAAGCAGCCAACTCACTTAAATAGCTGACTCCACCTGTATCCTCCAAATTATTGGTTGCTGCTAACTCTGATGTCACTGTAATTAAATCGACTGCTTTTCCTTCGTCATTTAATTTCAGCATTGTCGTATATATTCTTTGATGTGCGCCTCTATAAAAATCTTCTGGTATAAGGATCTCAGAAGCTAATGTTAAACTTTGTGGTTCAAGGAAAATGGCCCCGAGTACAGCTTGTTCTGCCTCAATATTCTGTGGGGGCATTCGATCATTTAAAACTTCACTCAATCTATAAAACCTCCTTAAAATGAGAGGATATGATAAAAAACATAGCCTAGATTAAAAAAAGCAACAATCTATTTTACAAAAAGAGCATCCTTCCTGCTAAAGAAAGGTATTTTTGTAACAGCTGTTCCTTTTTCTCTTCTTTCCAATTACCTATTAAAATGATATATCTTTTTATAAAGCTCTAATATTCATCTACATTTTTTGTTAAAAATCAGTCAAACAAAAAATGTGACCAGCTAAACCTGTATCACATTTTCTTAAGCTTATTCTATTTTAACATGTTTAGAGATAAATGGAACTTCCAATATTAGCTTAATTCCTTAACATGTACATTTAAAGTTGCTGAAACCTCATGGTGAAGCTTTACGGGAACCTTTGTCACGCCTAGAGAACGAATAGCATCATTTAATTCAATTTTTCTTTTATCGATTTTAATTTGATGCTTTTTATTTAATTCATCTGCAATTTGCTTACTTGTAATAGATCCAAACAATCTGCCGCCTTCACCTGATTTGGCATGCAGCTCAACTGTTACTTTTTCCAGCTTTTCTTTTAATTCTTTTGCTTTTTCTAGTTCTTCCATCGCTTGTTTCTCTTCTTTTTTCTTTTGAGCATTTAGCGTACTAACTGCTGATGCATTTGCTTCGACAGCCAATCCCTGTTTTAAAAGAAAGTTATGTGCATAACCATCTGCAACGTTTTTCACTTCGCCTTTTTTCCCTTTACCTTTTACATCTTTTAGAAAAATTACTTTCATTCTTTTCTTCTCCCTTCGAAATACTCATCTATTGCTAGCTTTAGTCTTGCTTCTACTTCTTCCATTGGCATATTTGAAAGCTGGGTAGCTGCATTGGTTAAATGGCCTCCACCATGTAAGCTTTCCATAATAATTTGGACATTGATTTCTCCTAAAGAGCGAGCACTTATACCCATCATTGTTTCTCCTCTAGGAGCTATTACAAACGAGGCAATGATTCCATCCATTGTTAATAAAGTATCTGCTGTTTGTGCAATCAGAACACTATCCACTACTTCGCCTTCTTTGGCAGTGGCTATTGCAATACCCTCTTTATAAAATTGAACATTTTCAATTATTTTCGCTCTTTTCACATAGTTTTCAATGTCCTCTTTGAGAAACTTCTGAACAAGAACTGTATCTGCTCCTTGTCCTCTTAAATAGGACGCTGCATCAAAGGTTCGAGCTCCTGTTCTTAAGGTAAAGCTTTTCGTATCAACAATAATTCCTGCTAACAGAGCTGTTGCTTCTAGCATTTCAATTTTAACACTTTTTGGTTGATATTCTAATAATTCAGTAACAAGTTCAGCAGTTGAAGAAGCATATGGTTCCATATAGACAAGAAGTGGATTCTCAATAAATTCCTCACCTCGTCGATGATGGTCAATTACTACTACATCTTCTATTTTATTCAATAAATGCTCTTCTATCACTAGAGAAGGCTTATGTGTATCAACAACTACTAGCAAAGTATCCCCTGTTGCCATCTCTAAAGCTTGATCAGGTGTAATAAATTTCATAAATAGAGACTCTTGCTTTTTAATTTCTTCTAGCAGCCTTCTAACAGCTGTATCTATTTCCTGAAAATTAATGACGATAAATGCATCTTTTTGATTCATTTGAGCAACTTTATGAATTCCAATTGCTGCGCCAATAGCATCCATGTCAGGATTTTTATGTCCCATTATAATAACTTTGTCACTATCTAAGACTAATTCTTTTAAAGCATGGGAAATAACTCTGGCTCTAACTCTTGTTCGTTTTTCTACTGGATTAGTTTTTCCACCATAGAATTTCACTTTACCATTCGGCTGTTTAATTGCAACCTGATCTCCGCCTCTTCCTAGGGCTAAATCAAGGCTAGATTGCGCAATATTCCCTAGCTCTGGCAAGGAGGATACGCCTGATCCTACCCCAATACTGAGTGTTAAAGGAACATTCTGCTTTGTTGTTAATTCTCTAACATCATCTAATATGGTGAATTTCCCTTTCTCCAAGCTTTGTAAAATATGTTCATTAAAAATAGCAATGAAGCGATCAGAAGATATTCGTTTTAATAATACTCCATTATCTGTAGCCCATTTATTTAAAATGGCAGTAACAGTATTATTGATGCTACTTCTCGTCTGGTCATCCATCCCTTGTGTTAAATCATCATAGTTATCTAAAAAGATAATCGCAATTGCAGTACGTTCATCTTCATAAAGCTTCTCAATTTGCGTTTGCTCTGTAACATCGAAAAAATATAAAAGGCGCTCTTCCACTTTATGAATAACTCGAAATTTCCTTTCATGCAATGTAATGATTTCTGTTTCGACCTCTTGTTTAATTAAGGGGATAATCGATGGTGAAACATCATATAATGACCTTCCAACAAGTGTATCCTCTGCAAAACAAGATGCCAAAAAGGGATTGGTCCATTCAATATAATAGTCATCATTTATAAGCATGATTCCTATCGGCATTTCCATTAGGGCCTCTTCCCCCACCTTTTTGACTCGGTAGGAAAGAGTCGTTATATACTCTTCCGTTTCCTTTCTTTGACGACTTTCTATTCGTAAGATGAAATAAAAAGGGGTAACAAAAAGGACTAACCCAATTAAGGAAAATACCCAGTTATAAAAAGAGAGGATTCCAAGCATGATAATGGTAATACCGATTAAACATATTAATGGATACCGTATGGATCCTTTCTCTAAAAAAGTAGGCAATTTTTCTCCTCCTAAAACTCGTGAGATTTCACATAATCCTTGCTATGTATTCTTTATACCTGATACTATTATACCCCATTAAACTAAATTAAAATATAAAAAGGTCTATCCCTCTCCGGTTATCCAAATAATAGAGGATATAGGATATAGGATATACATAACCAGAAAGGGTTTGCATCATCACTTAATATTTTACTATCATTCTGATTCTTCTTCAACGAAGTTACTCAGAAGAAATACTAGAATAAAAATAAAGCAGACATCTTTAGGACATAAGCAGTACAAAAAAAGAAGCTTTTCCAAATAATGATGTAGGTATTGTATTGGACAGAAAAAAATGCGACAGAGTGGTTCATTTTCCCAAAATAATACAAAAACCCTATTAAACAAAAGTCTAATAGGGTTTTTTATAGGCTAATTATTCTCCACTAACGTATGGTAGTAAAGCCATAGTACGTGCACGTTTAATAGCAATCGTTAATTTACGTTGGTATTTAGCGCTTGTACCTGTTACACGACGAGGTAAAATTTTACCGCGTTCTGAGATGAATTTTTTTAGTAAATCTACATCTTTATAATCGATTTTAGTGATGCCGTTAGCTGTAAAGTAACATACTTTACGACGTTTAGCACGGCCACCTCTGCGTCCACCCATTGCCATGAGATTAACCTCCTTTTTTGATCATCAAAATTATATTAGAATGGTAAATCATCATCTGAAATATCGATTTGACCGCTATTTGCAAATGGATCTTCATCCACTTTCGTATAATCCTGATTATTTCTATTTGTTTGAGGTCGCTGATTCTGATAATTATTTGATCCTCCAAAAGGATTATCTTGTTCTCTTGGGGCACCATAATTCATGTTGTCACTTCTATTATTAGCAGAGCTGTTTCTAGGTTCTAAGAACTGAACACTTTCTGCTAATACTTCGGTTACATATACACGTTTTCCGTCTTGTCCATCATAGCTACGCGTTTGAATACGACCATCGACACCCGCTAAACTTCCTTTTTTCAAGTAGTTAGCAACGTTTTCTGCTGGTTTTCTCCAAATAACACAGTTAATGAAGTCTGCTTCTCTTTCACCTTGCTGATTTGTAAAGGTACGGTTAACAGCAAGTGTGAACGTTGCAACGGCAACTCCACTTGGTGTATAGCGCAACTCCGGATCCTTAGTTAAACGGCCAACAAGAACTACCCGATTCATCATCAGTTTCAACTCCCTTCCATCTAAAATGTTTCACGTGAAACATTGTTTATATATTATTTTGCTTCATCTTTAACTACGATGTGGCGAATGATATCTTCGTTGATCTTAGCTAAACGAGAGAATTCTTCAACCGCTACTGGTGCAGCGTTAACTTTTACTAATTGATAGTAACCATCGCGGAAATCATTGATTTCATATGCAAGGCGACGTTTACCCCACTCTTTTGATTCTGCTAATTCCGCTCCATTATCTGTAAGAATAGCGTTGAAACGCTCAACAAGTGTTTTCTTAGCCTCATCTTCAATATTTGGACGGATGATGTACATAATTTCGTACTTTTTCATCACTTTCACCTCCTTTTGGTCTAGACGGCCCATAGTTGGGCAAGGAGCAACTATACATTACTCACAAGGTAAAAGTATAGCATACTTCGTTTCAAATAGCAATGTACTAAAAATAACATAAGTTATTACTATTTTATCTTCGTTTAATTAGACTTTTATGCATACTTTTTATTTAATCCTTGTCGGGTTTGAAGTACTTCACAATACTCGCATAACAATCCATCAAAAATTGTGTCCCATGATTGCGTTAACGCATAGATTCTAGCTTCTCTCCCCATGCTCACTCTCATCTTTTCATCAAATAACAATTCGCTAATAGCTTGAAGAAAGCTTTCAGCATTTTGTTTTTTGCATATTCTGCCATTGATATGATCTATGACAAAGTCTTTTACGCCACCCTCATTAGCAACAATTGCTGGAGTTCCACAAGCCATTGCTTCTAATACAACATTTCCAAAGGTTTCTGTATAGGATGGGAAAACGAAAAGGTCGGCTCCTGCATATATCCTTGCCAAGTCATCCCCTTTTATATAACCAGTCAATGTAATATTTTGTTGTGACTTTTCCTTTTCTCTCCAAGCCTCCTTATTTGGTCCATCTCCAACTATTAGCCAATGGACTGATTCCTTTATATTCGAGGGCAATTTATCCACGATATCATTTAATGTAGCCAAATCTTTCTCTGGAGCTAATCTCCCTACATACAATAAAATATGGTTTTCTCTGATATGGTACTTCCTTCTAATTTGTTCTTTCGCATCGATGTTTGGCGTGAAAAGTTTAGAATCAATCCCTCTTCCCCAAACTTTTAATTCTCGAAAATCCAATGACTCTAATTTTCTTTGGGTTTCGTTACTGGGAACAAAAATTCTTTCTGTTGATTGATGGAACCATTTTAAATATTTCCATAAAAATGGCTCTAGTAAGGAAGCATGATAATATTTAAGATATTGATCGAAATTAGTGTGATAAGAAGAAACAACTGGGATATTTAATTTTTTGGCAGCGAATAATCCATACAGTCCCATCATATAAGGTGTAGCCAGATGAATTAGATCTGGTTTAAACTGTTTTAGATTATTTTCTATCTTTCTTGGGTTCGTAATAACTGTCCGGCACTCTGGATAAACAAAAAATGGAAGGCTAGGAAATTGGTTGATATTTGGGGATGTAGTAGAAGATTTATATTCTGGAGAATATACTTGATAGGAAATTTGCTTTTTTTCCAAATGGTTACTAAGCCTCTTCAACGTCTGTGCAACACCATTCACTTGAGGAAAATAAGTGTCTGTGAAAATGGCAATTTTCAAAAACTCCACTCCCTTTTTATCAAGTTAGTTATAGCTATTCCTAGCTTATCATTGCCATGCTTGGATAGTTTTAAAGAATTGTAAAAAGAGTGTACATTATTATTTACAAAAAAACACGCATTAAAAGATTTATTAGCACCATAAATGTACTAAAGTAATCTTTTTTATGCGTGTTGTTCTAATTCATGGGGCTGTTTTCGTAAAGTTTGTTGCTACAATTCACAGCGCCTTAATTTTTCCTTATACGTTAAAACGGAAATGGATAATATCGCCGTCTCTAACTATATATTCTTTACCTTCTAAACGAACTTTACCAGCTTCTTTTGCAGCAACCATATTGCCACTTGCTAATAAATCATCATATGAAACAGTTTCCGCACGGATAAAGCCTCTTTCAAAATCAGAATGAATAATTCCTGCACATTGTGGTGCTTTCATCCCTTGTACAAATGTCCATGCACGAACTTCTTGAACGCCTGCTGTAAAGTAAGTAGCTAATCCAAGAAGATGGTATGCTGCACGAATTAACTGATCTAAACCAGATTCTTCGATTCCAAGCTCTTGCAGGAACATTTCCTTTTCTTCTCCTTCAAGCTCTGCAATCTCTTCTTCAATTTTCGCACAGATGACAATTACTTCAGCACCTTCATTTGCTGCAAAATCCTTTACACGTTTTACATATTCATTATTCGCTGCATCTACGATTTCATCCTCGCCTACATTCGCAACATATAATACAGGCTTAATTGTTAAAAGATGTAGTCCTTTAGCAATTTTCGCCTGTTCTTCTGTAAACTCAACCGTTCTTGCTGGTTTTTCTTCTTCAAAAGCAGCCTTAAGTAATTCTAATACTTCTAATTCAGCAACAGCTTCTTTATCTTTTTGCTTCGCCATTTTTCCAACTCGGCCAATTCTTTTCTCTACTGATTCTAAATCAGCAAGAATTAATTCTAAGTTGATTGTTTCTATATCAGAAATGGGGTCTACTTTTCCTGATACATGGGTAATGTTATCATCTGCAAAACAACGTACTACTTGGCAGATAGCATCTACTTCACGAATATGAGATAAAAACTTATTGCCAAGACCTTCCCCTTTACTTGCCCCTTTTACAATTCCGGCAATATCTGTAAATTCAAAAGTTGTAGGTACTGTTTTTTTCGGTTGTACTAATTCTGTTAATTTTGTTAAACGTTGATCTGGTACTTCTACAATTCCAACGTTTGGATCAATTGTACAGAACGGATAGTTCGCTGATTCTGCACCTGCTTGTGTAATTGCATTAAACAATGTAGATTTACCAACGTTAGGCAAACCAACTATTCCAGCAGTTAACGCCATTATGCCACTCCCTTATATAAACTATCTATCTCCATCGTACAAAATAGAAAGTAATTTCATTATTATTCTAAACCTTTAACAATTATAGTTTTAACGAGGGAAAAAGACAAGTAGTGTTCCTTTTCCTCGAACCAAAAAAGACAACAACTATCTTTATTTGCTGCCTTTCCGATAAAAAGTACTATTCTTCATGCTTTACTAAAACTTTTTTCATTTTCCTTGCAAACTCTCTTCTTGGAATGAGAACACTATGTTCGCATCCTTCACATTTAATTCGGATATCCATCCCTAACCGAATTATTTTCCAGCGATTTGTACCGCAAGGATGGGCTTTTTTCATCTCAACTACATCATTTAGACCAAACTCTTTCTGTTCCATATTTCCTCCTTGAACAAACTATTGTGGTTGTGAATACATGACTAATTTTGGGAAAGGACTCTCAATACCATTTTCATCTAGAACATTCTTTATTTCTTTTCTTAAAATCCTTGCGATGGCATGGTGCTTCATTGGCAAAGTTTCTGCAACTATACGAATAATAACCTCTGATGCTTGGATATTTTGTACACCTAATAATTCTGGAACACCGACAATATCCTCATATTGCTCTGGTAGTTTTTCAATCAATTCCTGTATAACCTTTTCTGCCCGATTGATATCACCTTGATAGGCAATACTTACATCTACAATTGCTTTACTATTGTTTATAGAAAAATTAGTTACTTCTATAATGCTTCCATTAGGAATAATATTCACTTCTCCTGTAAAGCCTTTGATTTTTGTTGTCCTTAATCCAATCTCTTCTACTACTCCCTCGTATGTCCCAATACGTACTTGGTCTCCGACAGAAAATTGATCTTCAAAGATAATAAAGAATCCTGTAATAATGTCTTTAACAAGGCTTTGGGCACCAAAACCTACCGCAAGGCCAACAATTCCCGCTCCTGCTAACAAGGCCTTAACGTCAATATTAAAAACAGATAACGCCATCATGATTGCCATAAAATAAACGACATAAGTAATTGTATTTTCCAAAAGTTTAATTAATGTTGCTTCTCTTCTCTCTGATACGCGTAAGGAAGAATGAGTTCTTACTTTAAATATATTTCGTACCGCTGCTTTTCCAATTCTAATAATCATTCCACTAATTAGAAATATAAGTACAATCTTTAATGCCCCAAACCCAAGACTACTCCAAAAATTCTCATTCATGAGATTATCTATACCTTCTTTTATACTCTCATCCATCTAGACACCTCTAAATATAAACTTCTACTAAATTATCTTCCTTTTTTTCTCTGTTCATACAACATAATTTACGTATTAATGCTCTATGTTTTATGGAATGAAAATAATGCTAACTATTTTTCTATTTTACTCTTTAACAGCCTTCATATTGGGTAAGTTTATTTTAACAGTTTTTCTACATGCTTTGTAGTAGTAAGCACCCTAATAAATGCAGGACTTTTGCCCTTATTATAATGGATTATCCGCTTACTGTATCACTCTTTTTTCCTTTATTTTTATGTATATGTATAGAATTTGTCTCTTTTCCATATACTGAATACTACAATTATTCTGCATAAAAATATCTCATGGTTCGATAGATTTCCTCTTAATTGATAGGTACTTAACAGAATCTAACTGATCACGATAATTGCTTTCTTTATAGATTTTATCGAATCTTAAATGATAAAGGAGTAGATTCAATGACCTTATATTCCAGCCTTTTCGAAAAAAACGAACTTCCCATTAGAATAGCACATGATGAACAGTTAGCAGCTTTTAAAATTGCCGATTCATTATCTAAACATTTACCATCTGTTTCTGTTACTCGACCAATTGTCTTTGTTTGTATTGGAACCGATCGTTCTACTGGAGATTCATTAGGTCCGCTTATTGGAACTCTATTAAGTGAAAAGAATATATCTCCTTTTCATGTCTATGGAACATTAGACGAACCAATTCATGCACTTAATTTAGAGGATAAATTAAAGGAAATACATGAAAAACATCATAATCCTTATATTATCGGAATAGATGCCTGTCTAGGCAGAATGAAAAGCGTTGGTGTAATTCAAATAGGAGATGGACCTGTTAAACCAGGAAGCGGCGTAAAAAAAGAGCTTCCTCCTGTTGGAAATATTCATATTACGGGAATTGTTAATATAAGCGGATTTATGGAATTTCTAGTTCTTCAGAATACTAGATTAAGCCTAGTATTGAATATGGCAAAAATCATTTCAAAGGGTATTTATCATACCAGTCTTCGATATATGCATTCTGCAAAATTAGAGGAATACGAAATCAAAGAAGAACCTGTATAACTAATTCCAATCTTATGGTATACAATAAAAAGCCTCTAAAAAAAGATCGTTGTTACAGCTTGCCGATTGTAACATATCTTTTTTTAGAGGCTTTTTTTAATTTTCATTTTCTAATTCAAACAAATGGAGAATGCGTGCCAAATCCTCTTCTGAGAAAAATTCAATTTCAATTTTCCCTTTATTTTTCTTTTGCTTAATATGAACGGTTGTTCCAAATCTTTCACGAAGAAAGGACTCCTGCTCTTTAATAAAAATATTTTTCTGTGCGGGTTTTTCTTTTTTTGTTTCACGTGAAACATTCTCATTTAAAAGCTGAATTAATTGTTCCAACTGGCGTACATTTAATCCCTCTTTAATAACTTTATCAACTATTGCTGGAAGCTTATCTTTATTTTTCAAGCCTAATAAAGTTCTTCCATGTCCCATTGATATTTTACCGTCAGAAATATAATTTTGAACAGCTTTTGGAAGTGATAGTAAACGAACATGATTGGCAATATGTGGTCTGCTTTTCCCTAAACGTTTTGCTAGCTCTTCTTGTGTCAGCTTTAATTTTTTCATCAATGTCTGATAGGCATGACCTTCTTCAATTGGTGATAAATCTTCTCTTTGAAGGTTCTCGAGTACTGCTAATTCCATCATTTGCTGTTCCGATAGTTGCCGAACAACTGCAGGGATAGTCGCTAGTTTAGCCTCTTTAGCAGCACGATATCTGCGTTCCCCAACAACTATTTCATAGCCTTTGATGCTTTTTCGAACAATAATTGGTTGAAGAATCCCATGTTCTAGAATAGAAAGCCTCAATTCCTCAATTGCTTCCTCATCGAAGAATTTTCTAGGCTGATAAGGATTAGGTCGCAATTCATTGATGCTTATTTCCTGCACAATTTCTTCCTTCTCGGCATCTAATTTAGGAAAGAATGCATCTAACCCTTTTCCAAGTCCTTTAGCCACTAGTAACCACTTCCTTCGCAAGATCCAAATATACTTCAGCGCCACGTGATTTTGGATCATAAATGATTATTGGTTCCCCATGACTCGGCGCTTCTGATAATCGAATATTTCTCGGAATAATTGTTTTATAGACTTTATCTTGGAAATACTTTTTAACTTCCTCAATAACTTGTAAACCTAGATTTGTTCTAGCATCTAGCATTGTTAGCAACACACCCTCAATTGCCAAGTCATGATTTAAATGCTTTTGAACAAGTCGAACCGTATTTAATAGCTGACTTAATCCTTCTAAAGCGTAATATTCACATTGAACAGGTATCAATACTGCGTCCGATGCAGTCAACGCATTAATCGTTAATAATCCTAAAGAAGGAGGACAATCTATTAAAATATAATCATAATTGTGTTTGACCTCGTCTAAAGCTCTTTTCAATCTTACTTCTCTGGAAATAGTAGAAACAAGCTCTATTTCCGCTCCAGCTAATTGAATCGTTGCAGGTATAACATCCAAATTCTCCACATTTGTCTGTTTTATCACCATTCTTGCCTCTAGATCATCCACTAACACATCATAGATACAATGATCAACATCAGCTTTTTCAATGCCTACACCACTAGTAGCATTTCCTTGTGGATCAATATCTACTAATAGCACTCTTTTTCCGATATATGCTAAACAAGAGCCAAGATTAACCGATGTAGTTGTTTTTCCAACTCCGCCCTTTTGGTTAGCAACAGTAATAATTTTACCCATGATGTCACCTACCTTTAATTCCATACGAGCTACGAAATATATAATCGACGCAAGATGGCTGCTTAATATAAAAAGATTGAATCGTTTATAGCCTTTTAAACTATAAGACAATTTATTGGTTAAAAAACATGAATAGATTACAACATGGCCAATTCCATGCCTATTGTAATCACGTATATTATTTTATCATGAAAACTTCTAAATATCGTCACTTTTTCTGTTAATCTGAATTAGTGGAGGAAAATATAAATATATTAATAGTATGAAAGAAGTTATAAAGCCTATTATTTCAAGCATTTAACAAGGATTCAACTAGTTATTTCGCTTAGAAAAAATCCTATTAAAATCAGAAATGGAGGTTTCATTTTATACTTGTGGTTATCCTTTGAGGAATAAAATCATATAAAAAAGTGAGAACCAGCATAAATGGCTATTATTCTCACAAAAAAATATGCTCTGTTAAATAAGTATTTTTACTATCTTTTATGGAGTTGGATTTAACAGAGCCCAAAATCTATAAATAAGTACAAATTATAATTCTAGATAAGAAGCTATTTAAGTATTATTTCTTTTTCGGAATTTTTATCGTAAATTGATAAAAATCTTCAAACTCTTCTTCTTCGGCATTTAAATTAATTCCACTATCAGAAACCATATTCAGCGACTGACGAATGGTATTTACTGCAATCCGCATATCTTTGCTAAATGCCTTTCTTTTTGGCTTCGGTTTCTGCTTTGATTGTTCAAGCATTTTCACGACACGCTCTTCTGTTTGCTTTACATTTAAGCTCTTTTCCATGATTTCTTGTAATAGCTGGATTTGTTTTTCCCGTTCTTTTAAAGGAATCATGGAACGAGCATGACGCTCAGAAATCTCTTTATTTAATAATGCTTCTTGAATTTCTTCTGGCAATTTAAGAAGTCTTAATTTATTTGCTACAGTCGACTGCCCTTTGCCTAATCTTTGGGCAAGTGCCTCTTGGGTAAGATTGTGGAGCTCTAATAATTTGCCATAGGCAATCGCTTCTTCAATTGGAGAAAGCTCTTCCCTTTGAAGATTCTCTATAAGTGCAACAGAAGCAGTTTCTGTGTCGCTCATGTTTTTTATAATTGCTGGCGCTTCTTCCCAACCAAGTTTTTTCATTGCTCTCCATCTTCGTTCTCCAGCAATGATTTCAAATTTATCTTCTTCATATTCTCTTAATACGATGGGTTGTATAATACCATGTGTATGGATTGTACGAGCTAATTCTTCAATTTTTTCATCATCAAATACCGTTCTTGGTTGAAAACGGTTAGGAACAATCTGATTAATTGGGATTCGTCTAACTTCTTCATTACTTCCCATACTCTCGATCTCCTCTTGAGCAGCATCTGCACTTATTTGACTAGCATCTTCTATTTGCTCTCCTTTTTCGCCTAGTCCAAAAAATCGTGAGAAAGAAGGCTTCATCACCCTGCACCACCTTTACAAAACTCCCTATTAGTTATTCTCTATATGAAACATTAATCCCTGCAAAGTCATCTAACTTAAAGTAGAAACTTCTCGAAATTTCATAGAATATGACAATTATAGGTATATTATATAGTAGATATGATAGTTGATATAGTTCTAATCTTATGAATGATTATATCATTCTCTTATTTCTTTCGTAATAACTTATAGCTGTTTTCATAAAGTTGTTGCTATTACCAGACTCTTACCATGAGCCTGCTCCTTAATTTTCTCTATAATTATATCTTTTATGAATGAAAATCAATCTTTTTGAAAACAACCTAATATAAAATAATTATTTTTCCCGTCTTATTAATAAGCTCCCATCCCTACTTCACGCAGGAAGGGATGGAAGAATATCATATAAAGAATCGGATAACTTCAGAAACTAAATTATCAGACATAAATCTGTGCTTTCACCTATTCAATTGGTTCTTTATTAGGAGTTCCAGGTTTTCTTGGATACTTTTTAGGTGTTGGCTTTTCTTTTTCAATTATGATAATATTTCTTTCACTTTCTTCAACTGGCAATAAAAAGGAGTGTGTTGTTTGAATCTTTCCTCCTAATAGACTTACAGCCTTTTTCCCCGCTTCGATTTCCTCTTTGGCACTTGCTGCTTTCATTGCAACAAAAGTACCTCCAACCTTTGCTAGTGGCAAACAAAGTTCACTTAAAACAGAGAGTCGTGCTACTGCTCGTGCAGTTACAATATCAAAGGATTCACGATATGCTTTATTTTGGCCAAATGTTTCTGCTCGGTCATGAATAAAGTTAACCTCTTTCAGCTCTAGTTGAGATGCTAAGTGTTCAAGAAAATGAATTCTTTTTTTCAAAGAATCGACAATCGTCACCTTTAAATCAGGAAAAACAATTTTTAAAGGGATGCTTGGAAAACCTGCCCCTGCACCAACGTCGCATACATGTACAGCATCGTGAAACCCATTATAGTAAAATCCAGCAGTGATGGAATCATAGAAATGCTTTAAATAAACATCCGATTTTTCTGTAATTGCTGTTAAATTCATTTTTTCATTCCACTCTACCAATGTTTCAAAGTAGAGCTCAAACTGTTTTATTTGATGGTCTGATAAAGTAATTCCTTTATCAGACAACATTTGAATAAAATCTTCCGTTTTCATGCATGAACCCTTTCTATTCAGAGATTAAACACGAGCTATTTTTCCTTGTTCTAAATAAACTAATAAAATAGATATATCTGCTGGGTTTACACCAGAAATTCTCGATGCCTGTGCAATGGATAATGGACGAACTTTTTTTAATTTCTGTACCGCTTCCGTTGCAAGACTAGAGATCGCATCATAATCAATATTCTCAGGAATTTTCTTGTTTTCCATTTTCTTTAGTCTTTCCACTTGCTGTAAGGATTTCTCGATATATCCTTCATATTTAATTTGAATTTCTACTTGTTCTTTGATATCTTCTGTTAAATCTATTTCGCTTGGTGCAAGCTGTTCAATATGGCTATAATTCATTTCAGGGCGTTTTAATAAATCTCCTGCTCTTATACCATCTTTTAATTCGCTTCCACCTTGCTCTTTAATCAGATTTTGAACTTGCTCATTTGGCTTTAGCATTACTTCGCTTAAACGTTGCTTCTCTTGTTCGATTAATTGCTTTTTATCAGAGAATTTCATAAAGCGCTCTTCAGATATAAGACCAATTTTATATCCAATATCTGTTAAACGTAAATCTGCGTTATCATGACGAAGTAGTAAGCGGTATTCTGCTCTTGATGTTAAGAGTCGATATGGCTCGTTTGTGCCTTTTGTTACTAAGTCATCAATTAAAACACCGATGTATGCATCAGAGCGGCTTAAGATAACTTCCTCTTTTCCTATTGCATTTAAACCAGCATTAATACCAGCCATTAAACCTTGGCCTGCAGCTTCTTCATATCCTGAAGTTCCATTAATTTGACCAGCAGTATATAGATTTTTAATCTTCTTCGTTTCTAATGTTGGCCATAATTGTGTAGGAACAATGGCATCATATTCAATTGCATATCCCGCTCGCATCATTTGGACATTTTCTAAACCTGGGATTGTTCTTAATATTTCCTGTTGAACATCTTCAGGTAAGCTTGTCGATAATCCTTGAACATAAACTTCTTGTGTATTTTTCCCCTCTGGCTCTAAGAAAATTTGATGTCTTGGTTTATCATTGAATCGGACCACTTTATCTTCAATTGATGGACAATAGCGTGGTCCTGTCCCTTTGATCATTCCTGAATACATTGGGGAACGATGTAAATTCGAATCAATAATTTGATGTGTCTTTTCATTGGTATATGTTAACCAACAAGGAAGCTGATCTGTAATAAATTTGGTTGTTTCATAAGAAAAGGCTCTTGGAACATCATCACCAGGCTGTATTTCAGTCTTAGAGTAGTCAATAGAATGACTATTTACACGAGGTGGTGTTCCGGTTTTAAAACGCACTAAATCAAATCCTAGTGCTTCTAAGTGCTCCGATAAACGGATGGAAGGCTGTTGATTATTCGGACCGCTGGAGTATTTAAGCTCTCCTAAAATAATTTCTCCACGAAGGTACGTACCAGTAGTTACGACAATCGTTTTTGCTCGATACGTAGCACCTGTTTTCGTAATAACTCCTTTGACAACTTGATCCTCAACGATTAGTTCTTCTACCATTCCTTGAATCAACGTTAGATTTGGTTCATTTTCTAACGTCTTCTTCATTTCATGTTGATACATATATTTATCTGCCTGAGCTCTTAAGGCACGTACAGCAGGACCTTTTCCTGTGTTTAGCATTCTCATTTGAATATATGTTTTATCTATATTTTTCCCCATCTCGCCGCCAAGTGCGTCAATTTCCCTTACAACAATCCCTTTTGCGGGTCCTCCGACAGATGGATTACATGGCATAAATGCGACCATATCTAAATTTATCGTTAACATTAATGTTTTGGCACCTATTCTAGCTGCTGCAAGGCCAGCCTCACAGCCAGCATGACCTGCACCAATGACAATCACATCATAATTTCCAGCTTCGTACTGCATCATGATGCCTCCTTCTTTCTAAACTTTCTTTTAAGAAATACGTTTTTAGTTACTTTTATTGATGGCTAAATTAGCTGGTATTCTATTTCTCAAGACTCTGCTTCATTTCCATAGAGGCCACTGAAAAACTGCCATTTAATCATAATGTCGGTGGCCAACTTTTAAATTTAGGTATTTCTTTTTTCAAATACATAAATCCGTATTTAATTTGGAGAAACTTACTTTTTCAGTGTTCTCATTAAAATCACTTATTTCCCTAAACAGAACTGAGAAAACAACTGATTGATTAAACTTTCGTGCACACTCTCACCAATAATTTCACCAAGTATCTCCCAGGTTCTTGTTAAATCAATTTGTACAATATCTATAGGTGTGCCATTTTCTGCTCCTTCAATTGCATCGCTTATCGCCCGCATCGCTTGGCTTAATAAGGAAATATGTCTTGAATTAGAAACATAAGTCATATCACTTGCTTCAATAGAGCCTGCAAAAAATAGACTAGATATCGCTTCCTCTAATAAGTCGACTCCGTTTTCTTCTACTAAAGATGTTGTGATAACTTTGCGATTTCCCGCAAGTTCTCTTACTTTCTCCAAATCAATTTTTTGAGGTAAATCTGTTTTATTGACGATTACTATATAATCCATGCCTTCTGTAGCCTTGAAGATATTCTTATCCTCTTCGGTTAATTCATCTGCATAATTTAGGACAAGTAAAATTAAATCCGCTTCTCTTAACACTTTTCGTGACTTTTCGACGCCAATTCGTTCTACGATATCTTCTGTTTCCCGAATTCCTGCTGTATCTAGCAAACGAAGTGGAACTCCGCGTACATTCACATATTCTTCAATTACATCTCTCGTTGTACCTGGAATGTCTGTTACGATTGCTTTATTTTCTTGTACTAAACTGTTCAATAAAGAGGATTTTCCAACATTCGGTCTGCCAACAATAACGGTTGCCAGTCCTTCGCGGAGAATCTTACCTTGTTGAGAGGTCTGTAATAGCTTTTCAATCTCTGTTTTGATATACGCCGATTTTTCAATCATGACTTTTTGTGTCATTTCTTCTACATCATCGTATTCTGGATAATCAATATTAACCTCTACTTGTGCTAATGTTTCTAAGATTTCTTGGCGCAAATGTCTAATTAATTTTGATAACCTTCCTTCCATTTGACCAAGCGCAACATTCATCGCACGATCTGTTTTAGCTCTTATTAAATCCATTACCGCTTCTGCTTGAGAAAGATCGATTCGTCCATTTAAAAAAGCCCTTTTGGTAAATTCCCCAGGTTCTGCAATTCTAGCACCATAAGAAGTTGTCAATTGCAATAATCGATTTACAGAAGCTAATCCGCCATGACAGTTAATTTCAATAACATCCTCTTTGGTAAAAGTTTTCGGTCCTCTCATCAACGATACCATTACTTCTTCCACAACCTCGTCTGTTGCTGGATCTATAATATGCCCATAATTGATTGTATGACTTGCTACCTCCATTAACTTTTTATTACCTATACTTTTGAAGAGCTTGTCTGCAATTTTAATTGAATCTGGACCACTCATTCGAACAATTGCGATCGCTCCCTCACCCATTGGAGTCGATATCGCAGCAATTGTATCCAATTCCATCTTTTTCACCTCAATTCAAAAAAAAATATCTATATAAAATGATTGTATTCACCTTTGACATGATTACATTAGATTAGATTAACATATCCACAAATGTAAAAAAAGAAAAAAATCCGCACACTTATCCACATTCTCTTTTATCGTTATATACCATTCTATCTTATCCACATGTGAATAACAATAAAACGAAAAATAAAATTACAAAACCGAAGGACTTCACTTTTTTTGTGTTATTTCCATTATCCTGTTCTTCAGCAATCTACCTAACAGCTAAAATGAGAAACAAAGAGCATGCTTTTTTTCTTATTCATTTTTATTTAAATAGAATATTATTCGAACATAATATTTCGCTAGAATATATGCATTAGGAGGCTTAAAATTTTTTGAAAAAATATTACATTGCCATGCAGAGGCAGACAAGATGAGGAGATTTTTATACAAAAAAAAGATCGTTTCCCATTTGGAAAGACGATCTTTTTTTAAAACTATTTTTTTCCCCTTATTGGCGCAACAATAATATGTCGCTTCGCATCCTCTCCTGAGGAATACGTTTTTACACCTTTAAAGGAAACCAGCGCAGTATGAATCGTTTTTCTTTCATCTGCAGGCATCGGTTCAAGCGGGATTTCTTTTCCAATCTTCACCGCTTTATAGGCTATTCTTTCGGCTAAATGAATTAAAGCTTGTTTTCTACGTTCTCGATAACCTTCCGCATCTAATATCACTTTAAAATATCCTGTAGATTCTCTATTAATTACCAATTGTGCTAAATATTGAATAGAATTAAGAGTTTGTCCTCTTTTTCCTATCAGCAAAGCAATTTTTTCACCAGATAATTCATATAGAATATTTTTTCCATTTTGCTTCACTCGAATTTCAATAGGAACGCCCATTTTTTCACTAACATCTTTTAAAAAATTTTTTACGGATTCAACTGGATCTACCTTTTTCTTTACTATTACTTTCGCAGATCTAGAACCAAAACCGAGAAATCCTTTTCTTCCTTCATCAACAACAATGACTTCAACCTGATTCTTTGTTGTCTTAAGCTGAGCTAAAGCTGACTCCACTGCTGCGTCGACTGTTTGTCCTACGGCAGTAATTTCTTTCACTTCTTCGCTCCTCCTGCTTTGCTAGTTTGACCAGCATTTTTAATTTCAGGACCTTTAATAAAATACGTTTGTATAATGGTAAAGATATTACCTACTACCCAGTAAAGTGATAATGCAGCAGGGAAATTAATAGCAAATACTAAAATCATAACTGGCATTATCCAAACCATCATTTGCATTTGCGGATTTGGCGGTGCTCCAGCCATCGATAATTTTGTTTGGAAAAATGTCGTTACACCAGCTAAGATTGGCAATAAGTAAATTGGATCTGGCTGCCCTAGACTGAACCATAAGAAATCATGAGAAGCAATTTCTCTTGTACGAGAAATAGCATGATAAAACCCAATCAGTATCGGCATTTGTACTATTAGAGGGAAGCATCCTGACAATGGGTTTACTTTATTTTCTTGGAAAAGCTTCATCGTTTCTTCTTGGAGCTTTTGTTGTGTCTTTTGATCTTTAGAGCTATATTTTTGTTGCAGTTCTTTCATCTGCGGCTGAATTGCTTGCATTGCTTTACTATTTTTCGTTTGTTTAATCATAAGCGGCAATATAACTAGTCTAACTAATATAGTTACGATAATAATGGAAATACCATAACTACCTCCAGCAAAGGCTGCTGTCTTTATTATCAGTTGAGATAGTGGATATACGATGAACTCATTCCAGATTCCATCACTTTCAGAAGTTATCGGTTGATTAAACTCTGTACATCCTGTTAAAATGGTCATTAAAAAAAGCAGACCAACTATCAATAAAAATTTCTTATTCAAGCTGCAAATCCTCCTGTTTAACATGATTTTCAAATCTAACTTATTAAGTATTGTAACCGATAAACGAATCATAGGAAACGCTTAACTGCGATTTTCCTCTTAATTCTTTTTGGATAGAACCCTTGCTATTTTTAAAATATGGATAAGACTCTTTTTTACTTCTTCAAAACCCATATCAGCAACAGGCTTTCTTACAATTATGACATAATCATACTTATTTTCCAACTTATCTTCAAATTCAAGGAACGCTTGTCTAATATAGCGTTTTATCTGATTTCGCTTAACTGCGTTTCCAATCTTTTTGCTGACAGAAAGGCCGATTCGGAAATGCTCTTGATCCACTTTTTCCAATTTATAAATAACAAACTGCCGATTAGCAAAGGATTGTCCTTTTTTAAAAACCGACTGAAATTCTTTATTTTTTTTTATTCTGAATTCTTTTCTCAACGTTTATAACTCCTTCAATTCCTTCAAGTTAACATTCTTCTCTTTGTAAAAGAGGCTTTTTCGTAAAGTTTGTTGCCAGTGACCAGCAGCCTTCCTATCACCGGTTATCATAGGGGTAGACTTTAGCACCTCGGTAAAACCAATTTTAGGTCTCCCTGCTCCCCCTAGCGTCTTCGTAACTCAACTGCTAGTTATTTTAATAAATTTTTCCCAATTGAAAAATACCAATTTTAAAAAAACAGCCTTGAAAGAAAATTAGACAGGCATAATAACGTAAGTAAATGAGTATATTGTAAAAAAAGGAAGGACTGTCCTTCTATTAAAAGCATTCCCTTCCCTTTTAATTGAAAAAAGACCACTGACGTTTCAGTGGCCTAAGCTGATAATACTTTTCTTCCTTTGCGTCGACGGCGAGCTAAGACATTACGTCCATTTGAGCTGCTCATGCGGCTACGGAATCCGTGAACTTTACTTCTTTTACGTTTATTTGGTTGATAAGTTCTTTTCATTGTATATGACACCTCCCTGAGGAATAGCTGTTATAGACAGTCCTTACAATTATATAAACATAGATAATTAATTGTCAACTATTCATTTTTATTTTCATTATTTATAGATCACGTTAACTTCAGTGATCTTTCCCTTTCTATTTCTAAGGTCATTAAAATAGTATACCACATAATTTTCTATTCTACTTCATATCCTTCCCAACTATTCTATTTTCCAACGAATATTTTTTATCATTTAGGTTATTCTACAAAAATTCTTCTTTCAATTTTTATGTAAAAAAAACGATATAAAAATTCAAAATGAAAAACTAGCTCTTCGCTCTGATTATATTTTCAAACAAACCAAGTTATTATTATGTCGTTTTTCCTATCTTTTCGACGATTGTGGATAATTTTCGACGGGATTATTTTTTCCACAATCGTTATTTACAACTTTTCAACAAACTAATACCTTGTGGACATTTATTACTAACAACCTAGTTATCTTGTGGATAAGATATTAAAAAGCATTGCAGTTCTTATGAATTTTTGATATTATAGTTTTGTTTTCACATCTGAATAAAATCTGTGCATAACTATATTATCCACAATCTGTGGATAAACTGTGGACATCTTATTCTATGTGTCTGAACGGAGTTGTCCACAATCCGTGGATACTGTCGAAATACCACTAATCTTCCTTATAATATATTTTTCCACATATGAAAAGGACAAGCTCCTTGTAATCTTGCATATTGGCATGCACAAGGCAGCACTATTTTGTCTAAAATCTTTTTTTTATGATTCCTATTTTGTAGGAATTGGACAATTTGGATAAAGAAATATGGTCTTTTGTAAAAAATTATTTAAGTTGGTTAGCCATCGAACAAATAAAATCCTATAAGCGATTATTGCATCGATTGGTCTATTTTTTTGTTTTTTTAGAAGTTTTATCTTAAGGCTTTAAGGCTCTTTTTTTGTTTTTTGATCTTTTTTGAAGTAATCACGAAGTTTTTTAAACAAATTCGACATGAAAATATGTCTTTTTCTGCATGTTTAAGATAGATCTGCTCGTTAGTAGAATAATAAGGCTAATAACGTTTAACTTTAGGTAAAGGAGGCGAGGATAACTTGAACAATATAACAGATCTTTGGAATAATGCATTGAATACGATTGAAACAAAGATCAGCAAACCCAGTTTTGATACATGGCTTAAACCAACAAAAGCACATTCTTTGCAGGGAGATTTACTAGTTGTTACAGCACCTAATGAGTTTGCACGAGATTGGTTAGAAGAAAGATATTCTCAGCTTATTGCTGAAATACTATATGAAATTACCGGTGAAGAACTTCTGGTAAAATTTATTATTCCTCAGAATCAAAAAGAAGAGGAGTTTGATCAGCAAATTTCTGTAAAGCATAAGAAAAAGGAAGAGGAAGTTACTGAGCAAACAATCTTAAATTCAAAGTATACTTTTGATACTTTTGTAATTGGATCTGGCAATCGTTTTGCTCACGCTGCTTCCCTTGCTGTTGCCGAAGCGCCTGCAAAAGCCTACAATCCTCTATTTATTTATGGAGGAGTTGGACTTGGAAAAACGCACTTAATGCATGCAATCGGTCATTATGTTTTAGATCATAATCCATCTGCTAAAGTTGTATATTTATCTTCTGAAAAATTCACAAATGAATTTATTAATAGTATCCGTGACAACAAAGGTGCCGAATTTCGTGATAAATATCGAAATGTAGATGTACTTTTAATAGATGATATTCAATTTCTTGCTGGAAAAGAATCAACACAAGAAGAATTTTTCCATACTTTTAACACATTACATGAGGAAAGCAAACAAATTATCATCTCTAGTGACCGCCCTCCAAAAGAGATTCCAACACTAGAGGATCGCTTACGCTCGCGCTTTGAATGGGGTCTTATCACAGATATTACACCACCAGACTTAGAGACACGGATTGCTATTTTGAGAAAAAAAGCTAAAGCCGACGGACTAGATATTCCAAATGAAGTGATGCTTTATATTGCTAATCAAATTGATACTAATATTCGTGAGTTAGAAGGTGCACTTATTCGCGTTGTTGCTTATTCTTCTTTAATTAATAAAGATATTAATGCTGATTTAGCAGCTGAAGCATTAAAGGATATTGTTCCAAGCTCTAAACCTCGAGTAATAACCATTCATGATATTCAAAAGATAGTTGGAGAGCAGTTTAATATTAAATTAGAGGACTTTAAAGCAAAAAAACGCACAAAATCCATTGCATTTCCAAGACAAATCGCTATGTATCTATCAAGAGAATTAACCGATTTCTCCTTACCAAAAATCGGTGAAGAGTTTGGCGGTCGAGATCATACTACTGTTATTCATGCCCATGAAAAGATATCAAAAATGCTTTTAACTGATTCACTTCTTCAAAAGCAATTAAAAGAAATAAATGAACTCTTAAAAGTTTAGATAGGATAGTGTGTATAACTTACCTTACTTTAGACACAGTCTATCAACATGTGGATAGACTGTGTTTCCTTGCTTGAACCTAGTTATCCACATACTAACAGGACCTACTACTTTTACTACTATTTTTTAAAACAATATATTATTAAAAAAAGCAGTTAGAACTGCATTTAAAAATTATTTAAATCGGAGGATTAATTAATGAAATTCATCATCCAAAAAGAGAATCTTGTTCAAAGTGTGCAAGATGTTATGAAAGCAATCACTAGTAGAACAACCATTCCTATTCTTACTGGTATCAAAATTGTCGCAAGTGAAGAAGGAGTAACATTAACTGGAAGTGACTCCGATATTTCGATTGAATCTTTCATTCCTAAAGAAGAAGATGAACAAGAAATTGTGGAGATCCAACAAGCCGGTTCCATCGTATTGCAAGCAAAGTTCTTTAGTGAGATTGTAAAAAAGCTTCCTACCAACCAAGTTGAAATTGTCGTTGATAATTTGCAAACTACTATCCGTTCAGGAAAATCAGAATTTAATCTAAATGGGCTCGATTCAGAAGAATATCCGCATTTACCTCAAATCGCGGAACAAAATTCGATAAAAGTCCCAACAGATTTATTAAAAAATATTATTAAACAAACTGTTTTTGCAGTGTCCACCTCAGAAACACGACCAGTGTTGACAGGAGTAAACTGGAAAATTGAAAATAACGACCTGATCTGTATTGCAACAGATAGTCATCGCCTTGCTTTAAGAAAGGCAAAAATAGAAACAGAAACAGAGCAAACTTTTAATATTGTTATTCCAGGAAAAAGTTTAAATGAGCTCAATCGTATTTTGGATGACCATGATGAACCAGTTGAAATTCTAGTAACAGAAAATCAAATATTATTTAAAACAAAGCATATTCTTTTCTTCTCTCGTTTGTTAGAAGGAAATTACCCTGATACAAATCGATTGATTCCAACCGAAAGTAAAACAGATATCATTGTAAACTCTAAGGAATTTCTTCAATCAATTGATCGTGCTTCTTTGTTAGCGCGTGAAGGTCGAAATAATGTCGTTAAATTTTCGACAATGGGTGAAAATGTAATAGAAATTTCTTCTTTTACACCTGAGATAGGGAAAGTTATTGAAGAATTAGTAAGTGAATCTGTTAGCGGGGAAGAGTTAAAGATATCATTCAGTGCGAAATTTATGATGGATGCATTAAAAGTTCTTGAAGGATCTGAAGTTAAAATTAGTTTTACTGGAGCGATGAGACCGTTTGTTATTCATCCAACAAATGATGACTCCACTTTACAGCTTATATTACCGGTTAGAACTTATTAAAAGTATTGGGTGTTCTTTTTAATGAACACCCAATTTCCTTTATATTTAGCAGATGTATGAATATGCACTAGAGGGAATAAGTGTTATTTAAACTGTTTTCCCCCCACTATTTAGAATATTACCTATCTATTTATAGAAATATTACACTTTTCTTTGTGTATCAATTAATTATTTAGTAGAATAGATAGATACGACTAAAGTTGAGAGAGTGAAAAAATGGATAATCAAATTAAGATTGATACGGATTACATTACATTGGGTCAATTTTTAAAAGTAGCAGAGTTAATACAATCAGGTGGAATGGCAAAATGGTTCCTAGGGGAATATGAGGTATTTGTTAATGGGGAACAGGATCAGCGCAGAGGCAGAAAGTTAAGAAGTGGTGATGAAATTAATATTCCTTCATTTGGCAAGTACACTGTTTTATAAAAAAGGGTGAACCCAAATGTATATTGATGAGTTGCTTTTAAGAAATTACCGGAATTATGAGGAACTGGATATTTCTTTCGAGAATAAGGTAAATGTAATACTAGGAGAAAATGCACAAGGGAAAACCAATGTGATGGAATCTATCTATGTTCTAGCAATGGCAAAATCTCATCGGACCTCAAATGATAAAGAACTTATTTATTGGGACAAAGAGTATGCTAAAATAGAAGGTAGATTAGTCAAAGCACATGGGAAAGTACCCATGCAGTTAGTTGTGGCCAAAAAAGGGAAAAAAGCAAAATTTAATCATATAGAGCAGCGGAAATTGAGTCAATATATTGGCAATATGAACGTAGTTATGTTCGCACCTGAAGATTTAAACTTAGTAAAAGGCAGCCCACAAATTAGAAGAAGATTTATTGATATGGAAATAGGGCAAATATCACCAATATATTTGCATGATATGGGACAATATCAAAAAATTTTACACCAGCGAAATACCTACTTAAAACAACTACAAACAAATAAACAAACCGATCATACAATGCTTGAGATTTTAACAGAGCAATTTATAGATATGGCAGTTAAAGTGGTAGCGAAGCGTTTTGAATTCCTGCACTTACTGGAAAAGTGGGCAGTTCCGATTCATAAGGGTATATCTCGGGGGCTAGAAACACTGGAAATTCGCTATAAACCGTCTGTTGATGTATCAGAAGATCAGGATTTGTCGAAAATGAAGAGTGTATACGAAGAAAAATTCCAAAGTCTAAAAAAAAGAGAAATTGATCGAGGGATATCCTTATTTGGACCTCATCGTGATGATATGCTGTTTTATGTGAATAATAGAGATGTGCAAACTTTTGGTTCACAAGGACAGCAAAGAACAACTGCGTTATCCATTAAAATGGCAGAGATTGAACTAATTTATTCAGAAATACGAGAATATCCCATTCTACTTTTAGATGATGTGCTTTCTGAATTAGATGATTATCGTCAATCTCATTTGTTAAATACCATTCAAGGAAAGGTTCAGACCTTTGTTACAACAACCAGTGTTGATGGTATAGACCATCATACTTTAAAAGAAGCAGCAACTTTTCAGGTTGAATCAGGAACGATTAAAAAGATTCAATAGCTTTGAGGTGAAAAAGTGTACGTTCATATTGGAGAAAATATTCTTGTGCGAACTTCAGAAATTATTACTATACTAGATAAACAAACGGTAGAGTCATCTCCTATTTCAAAAGAATTTTTAGATAGACAAAAAGCAATGACTAATGGGAAAGGTTCATCTTATAAATCTATTGTAATTACGAAGAATACTATCTATTTTTCACCGATTGCTTCTAATACGTTAAAAAAGCGAACAGTCCAGTTAACTGTTCAAGAGTACTAATGGATGCAAAAAAATAATGTTAAAATTTTTCGATGTTAATGGAAAGTTAGGTGATCAATATGTCAACGGAACAAAATCCAGTTGAACAACAATCTTATGATGAAAGTCAGATACAGGTTTTAGAGGGCCTAGAGGCTGTTAGAAAAAGACCAGGAATGTATATTGGGTCAACAAGTAGTCGAGGTCTGCACCATTTAGTTTGGGAAATTGTCGACAACAGTATCGATGAGGCATTAGCTGGTTTTTGTAATGAGATTAATGTCATCATTGAAAAGGATAATAGTATTACTGTTAAAGATAATGGGCGCGGAATTCCTGTTGGTATTCAGGAGAAAATGGGAAGACCTGCTGTAGAAGTAATCATGACTGTTCTTCATGCCGGAGGAAAATTTGGCGGTGGAGGCTATAAAGTTTCTGGAGGACTTCATGGTGTTGGTGCTTCTGTTGTAAATGCTCTTTCAACTGAATTAGAGGTTTTTGTTCATCGTGATGGAAATGTCTATTACCAAAAATATCAAAAGGGTGTTCCTGTTGCTGATTTAAAAATTATCGGTGAAACAGACCGTACTGGTACAACTACTCGTTTTAAGCCAGATGGTGATATTTTTAAAGAAACGTTAGAGTATGATTTTGAAATATTGGCCAACCGTATCAGAGAACTTGCTTTCTTAAATCGCGATATTCGGATTACCATTGAAGATGCGCGTGAAGGAATGGAAAAAAGGAAAGAATACCATTATGAGGGTGGTATAAAATCTTATGTAGAGCATTTAAATCGAAATAAAGAGGTGCTTTTCGAGGAACCAATTTATATTGAAGGAGAAAAAGACGGTATAAACATTGAAATCTCTTTCCAATATAATGATGGATATACAGGAAATATTTTTTCATTTGCTAACAATATTAATACACATGAAGGTGGAACGCATGAGTCTGGTTTCAAAACAGCACTTACTCGTGTGATTAATGATTATGCAAGAAAAAACAGCCTATTAAAGGAATCGGATGTAAATCTTTCTGGAGAGGATGTTAGGGAAGGAATCGTTGCAATTGTTTCCGTTAAGCATCCAGACCCACAATTTGAAGGACAAACAAAAACGAAATTAGGAAATTCAGAAGTCCGTGCCATTACAGATACTGTATTTTCAGAACATCTGGAGAAATTCCTTTTAGAAAATCCCACAGTAGCTCGCAAAATTGTCGATAAAGGTCAAATGGCTTTACGAGCAAGAATAGCAGCAAAGAAGGCAAGAGAATTAACACGTCGAAAAAGTGCACTGGAAGTTTCGAGTTTACCTGGTAAATTGGCAGATTGCTCCTCAAGAGATCCCAAAATTAGCGAACTATTCATTGTAGAGGGTGACTCTGCAGGTGGTTCCGCAAAATCAGGGAGAGATCGTCATTTCCAAGCGATACTTCCTTTAAGAGGGAAAATCCTTAACGTAGAAAAGGCGAGATTAGATCGGATTTTGTCCAATAATGAAGTTCGTTCCATGATTACTGCAATTGGTACTGGAATTGGTGATGATTATGATATATCGAAAGCAAGATATCATAAAATTGTCATTATGACAGATGCCGATGTCGATGGAGCACATATTCGAACACTATTGTTAACCTTCTTCTATCGTTATATGAGAAAAATAGTTGAAGCTGGCTACATCTATATTGCACAGCCACCTTTATATAGTATTAAACAAGGGAAAAAGCTTGAATATGCCTATAGTGATCCGCAATTGCAACAAGTTTTAAGCAACTTGCCAGCTAATCCTAAGCCGAATATTCAACGTTATAAAGGATTAGGGGAAATGAATGCAGAGCAATTATGGGATACAACAATGGATCCTGAGAAAAGGGTACTTTTACAGGTAAGCTTAGATGATGTGATTGAAGCAGATGAAACATTCGAAATGCTTATGGGTGATAAAGTAGAGCCACGGAGAAACTTTATCGAAGAAAATGCAACTTATGTTAAAAATCTAGATGTTTAAAAGATAGGGAAAGAAATTTGGTGCTGATTTAATTGGCACCTTGTGTATTTCTTTAGACGTTAGTTATTCCTATTAATTATGAGGAATTCGATTAGACTTGACTTTTTCTCTTACGTCTATTCGTTAAGATGAGGCAGAAAATCTAATGTTTTCTTAAGGAGGTTCCTTTCCATGGCTGATATGCCAAATTCTCAAATTAAAGATAGAAATATAAGTAAAGAAATGCGTGATTCCTTTTTAGATTATGCGATGAGTGTTATTGTTTCTCGTGCACTTCCAGATGTACGAGATGGCTTAAAGCCCGTGCATCGACGTATTTTATATGCAATGCATGATCTTGGAATGCACTCAGATAAACCGTTCAAGAAATCTGCACGTATTGTTGGAGAAGTAATCGGGAAGTATCATCCACATGGTGATAGTGCTGTTTATGAAACAATGGTGCGTATGGCACAAGATTTCAACTATCGTTATATGCTCGTTGATGGACATGGAAACTTTGGTTCCGTAGATGGTGATTCAGCTGCGGCAATGCGTTATACAGAAGCTAGAATGTCTAAAATAGCGATGGAGTTATTGCGAGATATTAATAAAGACACAATTGATTATAAGCCAAACTTTGATGGAGAAGAGAAAGAACCAGTAGTATTACCTTCTCGTTTCCCCAATTTACTTGTAAATGGTACGAGTGGGATAGCTGTTGGAATGGCTACCAATATTCCTCCACATCAATTGGGAGAAATTATTGACGGTGTTCTTGAAGTTAGTAAAAATCCAGATATCACTATTCCTGAATTAATGGAAATCATACCAGGACCAGACTTCCCTACATATGGGATGATTGTTGGTAGAAGTGGAATTAGAAAAGCGTATGAAACTGGTAGAGGCTCTATTATTTTACGTGCTAGAGTAGAAATTGAAGTGAAGCCTAGTGGTAAGGAAGTTATTATTGTGAAAGAAATTCCTTATCAAGTCAATAAAGCGAGACTAGTAGAACGCATTGCAGAACTAGTACGTGATAAGAAAATTGACGGCATCACGGATTTACGAGACGAATCTGACCGAACTGGAATGCGTATTGTTATTGAAGTTCGAAAAGACGCAAATGCAAATGTATTATTAAATAACCTATACAAGCATACAGCTATGCAGACAAGCTTTGGTATCAATTTACTTGCACTAGTAGATGGACAACCAAAGGTACTTAACTTAAAACAATGTCTAGCTTATTATCTAGATCATCAAAAGGTAATTATACGTAGAAGAACAGAATTTGAATTAAGAAAAGCAGAAGCAAGAGCGCATATCTTAGAAGGTTTGCGGATTGCGCTTGATCATTTAGATGAAGTGATTAGCTTGATTCGTAGTTCTCGTACAACAGATATTGCTCGTGAAGGATTAATGACGAATTTTAATCTTTCTGAAAAACAAGCACAAGCAATTCTAGATATGCGTCTACAAAGATTAACTGGCTTGGAAAGAGAGAAAATCGAGGATGAATATCGAGAATTAGTGAAGTTAATTGCTGAATTAAAAGCAATTCTAGCAGATGAAGAAAAAATCTTAGAAATTATCCGCGAAGAGCTTTTAGAAGTAAAAGAGCGCTTTAACGATATTCGTCGTACAGAAATTGTTGCTGGCGGAATTGAAACAATAGAAGATGAAGATCTAATTCCGGAAGAAAATATTATCATTACGTTAACTCACAATGGTTATATTAAGAGACTACCAGCTTCTACTTACCGAGCGCAAAGACGTGGTGGACGCGGAATTCAGGGAATGGGAACAAATGAGGATGACTTTGTTGAACAGCTAAGCTCCACATCGACCCATGATACTATCCTATTCTTTACGAATAAAGGGAAAGTATACCGTTTGAAAGGGTATGAAATTCCAGAATTCAGCCGTACAGCCAAAGGTATCCCAATTATTAACCTTTTAGGTGTGGAAAAAGACGAGTGGGTAAATGCGATTATTCCTGTTTCCGAATTTGTAGATGATTGGTACCTATTCTTTACCACAAAAGAAGGAATCTCTAAACGTTCTCCATTATCTTCGTTTGCTAATATAAGAAATAATGGTCTAATCGCTGTTAATTTAAGAGAGGGCGATGAGTTAATCTCTGTACGCTTAACAGATGGATCAAAGGAAATGATTATTGGAACGAAAAATGGTTTGCTTATTCGATTCCCAGAAACAGATGTACGTTCCATGGGTAGAACGGCAACAGGGGTAAAAGGTATTACTTTATCATCTGATGATGAAGTGGTAGGAATGGAAGTACTTGAAGAAAATTCCGAAATTCTAGTTGTAACTAAATATGGATACGGAAAAAGAACGCCAATCAATGAATATAGAGTTCAAGGTAGAGGCGGAAAAGGGATCAAAACATGTAATATCACCGATAAGAATGGAACCCTTGTTTCAATGAAAGTAGTGAACGGGGAAGAAGATTTAATGATTATCACAACAGGTGGCGTTTTAATCAGAATGGCTGTAAGTGATATCTCAACTATGGGCAGAAGCACACAAGGTGTTCGATTGATTAAATTAAATGAAAATGAGAATGAATTTGTTGCTACTGTTGCTATTGTAGAAAAAGAAGATGAAATAGAGGAAGCGGATGAACTTTCTGAAGAAACGCAACAAGAGTCTTTAGAAAATGATGCGGATTCAAACGAGTAATATACTTTGAATGTCTTAGGGGAAACCTTAAGGCATTTTTTTATGTTCTTTAGAGGTAAATAAATATTTTAGGATTTACGTAAAACATCGTGCATTGCTATAAAAAAATCATTTATAAATCATTTTAGGTGTATAGTCTTATTTGAATGGGGTTGTATTTCAAAAAAAATACATTAAAATAGTAAAAAAGTCCGTTATTATAAGGTGGTTTCAAATGATTATAAATGTGGAAGAGTTAAATCCAGGAAGTATTTTAGCAGAAGATATATATGTACGAACAAATAGACCAATAATTACTGCGAGAACGGTATTAGCGGGTGAACACATAAAGATATTAAAAGCTTTCTTAGTAAAGGAAGTTGCCATCGAAAATACGCAAATAGATGGTACGATTATGATCGAATCTACGCCATCTATTCACAATCAAACTAGAGAAGAAGAGAAAAATGATTTTTTGTCTCTATTTTTGCAGACGGTTCAATTATATAAAAAGGAATTTATTTCTTGGCAATCTGGATTACCAGTGAATATAGCAAATGTTAGAACGATCCTTTTACCATTATTAGAAGAACTAGAAACTGTTTCAAAAGAAATTTTTTCTCTTTATCACTTATCAAACAAAAAGGAATATTTGTATCAGCACTCTATTGCAGTTTCCGTTATTAGTGCACTTATAGCGCAAAAAATGAACTATAGCTATAGAGATATGATTCAAGTTGCTCTAGCAGGTTGTTTAAGCGATGCTGGAATGGCTAAGATTAATCAACGATTATTAAATAAGATAGAACCTTTAACAGAAGAAGAATTTAATGAAGTGAAAAAACATACAAGATATAGTTTAGAAATGATTCCTGAACATACTTTATTAAAAAATGAAACGCGCCTTGCAATTTATCAGCATCATGAAAGAATTGATGGAAGCGGATATCCAATGGGGAATGCAGATAATAAGATACATGCCTTTGCCAAGATTATAGCTGTAGCTGATACATTTCATGCAATGACATCGGAGAGATTATATCGGAAGAAGCAATCTCCTTTTCGTGTAATGGAACAAATGCATCAGGATCATTTTGGAAAATTTGATTTAACTATATTACAATCACTAAGCAATGCTATTACTCAATTTACTACAGGAAGCAAAATTAGATTATCCAATGGAGAAAAAGCAGAAATTTTATTTATAAGTAGTACTCCGACAAGACCGCTTGTTAAAACATTACAAAATGATTTGATTCTTGATTTAGAAAAAAATAGACATCTATTCATAGAAGAGATTTTAGAGTATTGATAAAAAGATTAGAAAACAGAGAATTAGTCACCTTGCAATTTATAGAGAAAATAGATATTCCCTTAAGAAAGGGATGTCTATTAATGTAGGTAAATGATACGATAGAACAAATGGACAAAGTGAAAAAGAATCTATTAGAAAGAAATACGTAATCTTTTTGAAAAACTTTTTAAAAAACTATTGCATACATGTATAAACGTTGCTATAATAATACAAGTCAGCAAGAGAACATTGAAAAAACTTTTAAAAAACATATTGACTAAATAAGTGAAAATGTGTTATTATTTGAAAGTTGTCTCTTGTGAGATTGCTCTTTGAAAACTGAACAAACAAACGTCAACAATAATCGTTTTACAACGAATGTTATAGAATGACAACAAGTAATAAAAAGCTAGAGTTTAGCAATGAGCTAATCAACTCTTTATTGGAGAGTTTGATCCTGGCTCAGGACGAACGCTGGCGGCGT
>NZ_JBQKKM010000041.1:0-43871 GCF_052116745.1 Niallia sp. Sow4_A1
GGCGTGGACACGGCAGCATATCGACCAATGGGAAGTGCAGAAGCAATGATGAATCAATTAGCCAAACGATTAAAAAATGGAAGAGCATGGAGCAAAAAAGGGGTCATGAGCCTAGCACGATTATGGATTGGACTAAAAGATGAACTATCCATCCAAACGATATATGGGAAATGGGAAGAGGCCACGGAAAAATCAAAGAAAGAGCATCGACCGAAAAGAAAAATATCCACAAAATTAGTAACAGAAACCGTGCGTCAGAACCTGCCATACTTAAATCAAGCGATTGGAAAACCCATTCACTTTGCCTTACAGGGATTAAAAGGTTTTTAAAAAAAGAGAGAATCAACAGTTGGAAGAACAAAACCAATTAGAAAGCGGATACAATCTTAGAGGTTTTACTTTATAAAAAAGGGAGCTAAAAAAACTCCCACAAAAACTTGACTCAATCGTAACAACTGAGTTGTATTTATATGGAATGCTAAAAGGTAGATATTTCTGCCTTTTTAATTTGCCTGTGCTTTTTTTATTGGAAAATAACCAATGGAGGGTAAAATAAGGGAAAAAGTATGTCTTGAATTAGTAAATATAGAAATTGCGTATTTAGATCGGATCGTGTTAACCATACCAAGATTATCTGTACATCAGTTTGATCGAATGGTTATTGTAGGGAAGAACGGAGCTGGTAAGAGCACCTTGCTAAAATTAATGGCAGGTAGGATTCAGCCAGAGAAAGGAAAAATAAATAGTTTTGTAGATTTCGCCTATTTTGATCAATTAAACCCACCTGAGAAAAAAGAAATAGACTATGACTTAATCGGAAAACTTTCTATCCCTAAAACAGCATTAGAAAATTTTAGTGGAGGGGAGCTTACAAAACTCAAAATAGCAGAGATTTTCTCCAACTATAGGGAAGGCTTATTATTGGATGAGCCAACAACCCATTTGGATAAGTTAGGAAAACAGTTCTTATTAGAAGAATTAGAGTACTATTATGGTGCGCTTATTCTTGTCAGTCATGACCGGACTGTTCTTGATAAATTAGTGACGAAAATATGGGAAGTAGAGGATGGAATCGTAACGGAATATACAGGGAATTATTCCGATTATACTGCTCAAAAGGAACTACAGCGAAAACAACAGCAGGAGCAACATGAGAAATATGTAAAGGAGAAAACACGACTTGTAAATGCGGCGGAAGTAAAAAGAAAAAATGCAGACAAAATCACGCAGGCTAACGGCCATATTTCTAAATAAGGAACAAAAGCAAAAGCTAATAAAATGTTTATGACTAAATCAAAAGATACAAGCCAAAAGTCTGTTCAACGAGCAGCAAAAGCGATGGAACAGCGAGTAGAACAATTGAAAATGGTAGAAGCTCCTAAAAACGAACAACAGTTGCGGTTTCAACAGTCAGAAACGCTTACCATGCATAATAAGTTTCCCATTATGGGCGACAGTATTATGTTGAAAGCAGGAGTAAAAAAATACTGGTTCAAGACGTAAGCTTTCAATTTCCATTAGGAAAGAATATTGTGATTACTGGAAAGAATGGTTCAGGGAAAACATCCCTTTTAAACTATATCATTCATCAAAAAGAGGGAGTTACTATCTCTCCGAATGCTGTTCTTGGTATGTATAAATAGATGGACTATCAATTTATAAAGAACCAATCAGTCAAGGATTATATGAAAGAAAAGAGTGATTATGGAGAAAGTAAAATTCGTTCTGTTCTTCATTCGATGAATTATTCAGGGAATGATTTAAAAAAGAATGTCTGCCAATTAAGTGGGGGAGAAGCTATTCGATTAACATTATGTCAGCTTTTTCTAGGAAGATATAATGTCCTATTTTTGGATGAGCCGACAAACTTTTTAGATATATATTGTATCGAAGCTTTAGAGCGATTTTTAAAAGCATATGAAGGAACAGTCATTCTTGTTTCACATGATCAAGCATTTATTGAGCGTATTGCAGATTATATATCTGAAATCGAAAATAATCAATTAGTTTTGAAGAAATTTGAATAATACATGGAATCTTGCATGAATTGTGCAAGAAAAGTCGGAAGCGTGTTAAATTTGTTTGGTAAATTTTATAAAGAAGGGGAGGGCATGAAATGGATGTAATTAAAGGAATGAATCAGGCTCTTCAATATATCGAAGAGCATTTGTCTGAAGAAATAGATATGAAGCAAGTTGCTAGGATTGCTCTTTGTTCTGAGTACCACTTTAAAAGGATGTTTTCGTTTCTCGCTGGGATATCACTAACAGAGTATATTTGTAAAAGAAGGCTAACGATTGCTGCATTCGAGCTAGAGAATAGCCATTTAAGAATTATTGATATTGCCGTTAAATATGGCTATTCATCACCTGATTCGTTTACAAGAGCATTTCAACGTTTTCATGGAATAGCGACTTCTGAAGCGAGAATTAAGGGAATCCCATTAAAGGCATATCCACGAATGTCCTTCCAATTAACCATTAAGGGAGGAGTCGAAATGAATTACCGAATAGAAGAAAAGAATGCTTTTCATATAGTAGGTATGATGAAGAAAGTACCGATTATTTTTGAAGGGGAGAACCCGGAAATCAATGCTATGTGGAAGCAGCTAGGGCAAGAGAAGATTAGTGAACTACTACAACTATCAAATGTGGAACCAAGAGGGATAATTCAAGCATCGACAAATTTTTCAGAAGAAAGGATGATGGAAAAAGGTACTCTTGATCATTACATTGGGGTTGCTACAACAGAATCCTGTCCAAAGGGCTTTGCAGCTTTAGAAGTGCCTAATCTAACTTGGGCTGTGTTTGAGTCAGAGGGTCCTTTTCCGGAAACAGTACAGACAGTATGGGGAAATATTTATGCCGAATGGTTCCCATCTTCAGGCTATCAACAAATGCAAGGACCTGAAATCCTATCAATTAAAAGTAAAGATTTACAGTCTCCGAAAGTACCATGTGAAATTTGGATACCTGTTAGTAAAAGGTAGCAGCATTTGTAAATAAAGTTTTTTAAGACGGTTTAATAAGAGAGAGTTACTTAAGAGAGGGAAGGCGACTCAAAATTTGCCTTCCCATTGCTTAATAATCCAAATGCTTATAATACAAAAGATATTCTTTTTCATTAAGTTTCATCAGTTTATATTTTCGAATATCGTTTTCCAGCTTCTTTTGATCGGTATTTTTATTACTTAGCTTCAATGCAAGCTGATAAAAAATTTCACCTAGAATGTATATGGTACCAGATGAACCTAATTCAAGACCTAATGTTTCTGTCTCTGACAGCTGTGTTTTTGCCAATTCCTCGATTTCTTTTTTATAATCCTCTTTAATTAAAATATGGGATTCTTTGTTTGCAAAGGCGAGCAGTAAATCCTCTGTATTGTATACTTCAAAATAGGCAGTGTTCTTTTCTAATTGCAAAAGTTCATCTAATACTGTTCCTTCGCTTTTTTCGACTGTTTCAGCAATAGCTTGAATGGTTTTTACTGAATAGCTGCTGACATTCTTTTTGTTGACGGCAGCTAGCATTTGTTGACTTATGCCAGTTTGTTTAAAAACATCATAACGCTTTTTTCCATTCTTTTGTAAATAGACGTCAAGTAAGCTCACAATATTAACCACCTTTACTAAAAATTTGTTTACTAAAATATATTTTAGTACAGATGGTTAATATTGTAAATGGTAATGTGGTCTTTACGTCATATTTCCAATTTTTGTTGTATTATGATTATTCTTTGTTAAAATAAAAAATTATAGTTTGAAAATGAAATGGGGGAGAAGGTATTGAAATTAGTTTTTATTGTAGGCCCACAAGCAGTCGGGAAAATGACTGTTGGCCAAGAACTATCAAAAGTAACAGATTTAAAGTTATTCCATAATCATATGACCATTGATTTAGTTAGTACATTTTTTGATTAATGGAACAGTAGCTGGTAAGAGGTTAGTGGGGCTGTTTCGTAAGGAAATATTCGAAGAGGTATCTAAAGTGATTTGAATGGCATCATCTTCGCTTACGTGTGGGCGTTTGACATGAAAGAAGATTGGGATTATGTAAGTCAGGTTTGCGAGCTTTTTGAATCAAGAGGGGCATCGGTTTATTTCGTTGAGCTAGAAGCAGATGTAGAGGAGAGAATTGAAAGAAATAAAAGTCCGAATCGGCTTGAACATAAACCTAGTAAAAGAGATATCGCTTGGTCTGAAAATGATTTGAAAACATCCATGGAAGCCTATCGCTTAAATTCTTTACCAGGAGAAATAAAACATAGAAATTATTTGCGAATTAATAATACAAACAAAAGTGCAGAGGAAGTTGCAAAACAAATTAAAGAAATATTTAATTTATGATAGTAAAAAGAAAGAGGAGTTTAGCAATAATTTATTGAAAGGATGAAGGCATATTTTCCATGAATTTGGTATCATCGAAAATTTTAATAAACAGCAAGTATACAATCAATACACACCTGATCTTTATAATTGTGTCACAGTAAATGATGATTTTATAAAAGAGATGATAAAACAATTAGCGATGATGAAAACATATTTCCATACATATGAAAGACCTGCTAATGGTTTAGCATACAACGGAATAACGCTCATTCCTCCTGAGTCGTTACCAATATTTTTAGATATCGTTTTGTCTAATAAAACAAGAAGAAAATCGGAGGAGCTTATCGATCTAGCTATAAAAATAAAAGAAGCACAGGAAGCAAAAAAATACATGATTCACTATGGGATATAAGATTAGAGTGGATTATGTATTTTTTTGCGAGGATTATTCACTCTTTGTCTACTTGAAAAGTATACCTTATTAATGAGCAAATATTTAAATAGACTCCATAACTTCCTTCATAGTAGGGATAGAGGAAGCAGCACCTTTTCGTGTTACGGCAATTGATGCTGCTTTAGAAGCAATTTTTAATGCATTCTTTATGTGGGCATGCTGAGAAATTTGGCTTAAGAAATATCCTAAAAATGTGTCTCCTGCTGCGGTAGTATCAACTGTATCTACTTTATAGGATGATTGTCTATGTTCAATGACAATATCTTTATAAATTACGCCTGCTTTGCCCAATGTTAACACGATTTTTAGCTGTTTGTTTAATGACAAGAGTTTTTGAAAGATCTTGTCATTTGTCTGTTCGTTCGTAATCGCTTTTGCTTCTATTTCATTTAAAATTAAATAATCTATTTTTGAAAAATTTAGGTTGGTAATTGATTCATCGATTGGAGAAGGATTAAGGACGATTTTTAATCCTTTTTGATGCGCTTTTTCTACTATGTATTCTATCTCATTGATTTCATTTTGCAAAAGAAGGATATCATCTGTTGAAAAATTTTCTAGAACACGATTAATTTGATCGACTGTTATCTCTTTATTTGCACCACCAAATAATAGAATGCAATTTTCCCCACTGGATGAGACTTGAATAATTGCATGACCCGTTGTGCTTCCATCCTCCTCAATCCAATCAACATTTACATTTGCTTCAGCTAAAACATCTTTTAGAAATAAGCCGTCTTTTCCGATATTCCCTCCGTGGTAAACTTGTGCTCCAGCTTTAGCAAGTGCAATCGATTGATTTAAACCCTTTCCACCCGGGAATTCTTCGTAATTCGTAGAAGATAATGTCTCGCCGGCAGACACAAAATGAGGAACAGAATATACTTTATCAATATTTAAAGAACCAAAGTTTAAAATCTTCAAGTCTTTCACCTCTGTCCATTTAACATATTTATAGAATATCACTATTTATTCAAATGGAGAAACTTTATGAATATAAGAATGAGAAAAATTTTCGAATGTATTGATAACTAATTAATACTCGGAAAACATAAATATTTTTGGCCTGCTATCGAAAAAGATTAGTCCAAAGTAAAGTTAATTATAGATAATTCAGCAGTAGTTTCATAGCCGAGTCCTTTGTAAAGATTTGTAGCAGGAAGGTTTTCCGCTAATACACCAAGAAAAACCTCTTTAGAAATCTTTTTGCCAATGTAAGTTAGTTGACTAGTCAATAGTTTTGAAAGTCCCATCCCTCTATAATCAATTCTAGTTAATATGTTTCCAAGTTCGACAAGCTCTGGATCAAAGAAGTGAAAGCCACCTACTGCGATAAATTCATCTCTGTTTTTTATTCCTAAAAATGGATATTTTTCTAATTCGCTCTTTGTAAAAAATTTCATTTTTTCATTTTCTAAAAATTTAATTACTTTGGATAACTCTTCTGTCTTTACTTCTGTAGCGACATTTGATTCAATCAGCTTTGATAGGTCTTGGTGTTTCATCGTAAAAAAACGTTTTGGTGTACCTGTAATCAAATTTTGAGACTGAAATAGGTGAAAATCATCTTGATTAAGAATGGTCCCACAAATAGATTTTTTTTTAATTTGAATGACACTTCTTGTAAAAGCGATTAATTCCGGTAGGTATGCCTTCCATTGATTAAAACGATAAAATGAAAATGCTGGGAAAGATAGCCCGTTATAAAATGCCAAAATTGCTGTTAGCTGATTATCTACATACTGACCTATAAACACTACATTCGACTTTCTTTGACTCAAATAACTATAAAAAAGTAAATGCTGATCTTTATCGACTTTATCAATTAATTGTGAAATAATTTCCTTTTTAAGAATTTGATGTGAAATCATTTTATAGTTCCTTTCTATCTATTTTCTTTTATTTTAATGGATAGAAATTAAATATATTTGAACATTTCTTAACATTTTATTTTTCAAAGCACTACAAACAGATTTTATCAATGTAAATGGATGGACTAATTTATTGAATAGAAGTTTGCTCAAGAGCATAATTTCTTTTTTATAGTAAACTAGTGCCTTAATGTTAATGGTATAATTTAGAAAAGATGATTAAAAGGAACAAAAACATAGGTATCGATTATTGATGGACTACACGATTTTTCAGTGAAAGAAAATGACTTTCAATAAGGAGCTGGGAAGAAAGATGACAGAAGATTTCTATTGTGACCAAGTTCTTAGTGGAAAAACAGAGGTTAAGAAAGTAATGGAAACAAATAATGTTTTAGCTTATTATCACACGAACCCTTATTATCCTACCCATATAGTTGCAATCCCCAAAAAACATATTTCGTCGTTCATTACGTTAGAAGCAGGGGACAATCTCCTATTATTGGAGCTTCTGGGAGTGATAAAACAAGTAGCAGCTAACGTAACAAGGGAGCACGGTGCATGTAGAGTCATTACCAATATGGGGGATTATCAAGACTCTAAACATCTTCATTGGCATATTGTTCATGGCAAACCTTTAAGATAATAGCAATAACTTAAAAAGTGGAAAAGATAAAAAGGACTCCAAAAAGTCCTGTCTTAGTTAATTTGCGTTATTCATTGGATGTCTACTGAACATCATTTTCAGGAACCAAAGGAACCATATAAAGATAAATAAATGACCAAAAATAGTAAAAATGGTCCAATGTTTTCCCAGTTGTAATGAAAGAATTAAATGTTCCCACTCATTCTGATTAATATCTCTTTCGATGCTATTAATAAGGCCGATTATCGGAATAGTCAAAGTTAAAATATGACTTAAAATCGAGATAAGCTTTTGTTTTCCTTTTAAAATACTGAATATTGCCGAAATTGTAATGGCTAATAAGAATGTATAATAAACGATCCAAAACCAAGTAGGTAGGCTTGCCAATGCATTTCCCCACTCCTTTTAAATACAATTTCATTATAAATAGTAACTTATATAATTTATTAGTGTTAGGAGAATTTAATAATGCTTACCCTCTACATAACAAGACATGGAGAAACAAAATGGAATACAGAAAAAAAGATGCAAGGATGGAGTGATTCATCGTTAACGGAAAATGGAGTAAAGAATGCGATCTTATTAGGAAATAGATTGAAAGAGATTGAGTTTAATGCTATTTATACAAGCCCAAGTCAAAGAACCGTCAAAACAGCGAATCTAATTAAAGGAGAAAGAAAGATTCCGCTTATTTTAGATGATTATATAAAAGAAATCAATATGGGGATATGGGAAGGAGAAACGTTAGCTGATTTAAAAAACAATTATCCAGAACAATTCGACTTCTTTTGGAATGCTCCTCATCTGTATAAATCCATTGATGGAGAAGATTTTTTTGAAGTGAAAAACAGAATATCTAAAGCATTGAAAGAAATACAAGACAAGTATTCATCCGGTAATATCCTCCTTGTTACTCATTCAGTAGTGATAAAAGTACTACTGGCTATTTTTAAAGACTTGCCAATCGAGAAAATTTGGGAACCTCCTTTTATTCATGATACTAGTCTCACAGTTGTAGAAATGATTAATGGTACAGCGCAGATTGTACTAGAAGGGGATCTAACACATAGACAGGATAAATAATTCATAGGAGTGTACATAAAATGAAAATCTTTGATTCACATTTTCATATTAGTATTTGAATTAGTTGGTTGGCATTCAGAAATCTACATCAATTCGAATGATTTAGAAGACATTGCTGCATTAATAGAAAAACTACCTGCTGTGTCTATTGATCATCTAGGATTATCTCAAACTGGCTTTTCAAGTCTACTATATTTGGTCGAAAAAGGAGTAAAGGTAAAGGCAACTGGTTTTGGGAGACTTGATTTTGATCCAGTTACAGCTCTCCAAAAAATACATGAAGTAAATCCAAATGCCTTAATGTTTGGTACAGATTTACCTTCTACAAGGGCGAAGCGGCCATTTCAAGTATCTGATATAGACATTATTTTGAATGCTATAAGAGAAGAATCACATCTAGTACTATATCAAAATGCAATGGATTGGTATTTTAAATAAATTGTTTACTGAAATCTGGAGTGAAATAATTATAATAGGAAGGAGAAAACTGTTGGATAATATAGAGTTTATTGAATTAACGACAGAAAATATAGAGGAAATAGGTTGTTATTGTTTAAGAAGCAAAACGAAGTCAACAGGCTATCAAGGGAAAAAAGGTTGGTTAATAGATCAATTTAGACAAGGCTTAACATATATTCAAATGTTGGAGAATGAAAAGCTGGCTGGTTTTATTGAATATACACCAATTGAACATTCCTCAAGGGTAGTATATGGGGAAAATTACTATGTCATACATTGCCTTTGGGTTAATATAACTGGGAAAGGCTACGCCACTCACCTAATTGAAAAGGTTATTCAAGATGCCAAAGATCATAAGAAGAATGGCGTTATTGTTGTAACAAATCCAACAACTTCTTGGACACCAAGTAAAGAAGTTTTTATAAAAAAGGGTTTTGTTGAAGTAGATCAGGCTCCATATGGATTTGAGTTATTAGTCTACAAAATGGAAGATGCACCAAATCCTTATTTTCCTAATGACTGGGAAGAACGGCTAACTCGTTATAACAATCAATTAACCATCCTTCGAACAAAGCAATGCCCATATATAGACATAGCAATCGATAATGTAATAGAAGCAGCAACAAAGTTAGATATTAAGGCAGAAATCCAACTTTTACAATCGCGAGAAGAATTATTAAGACTGTCTCCAACTCCATATGGCGTTTATGGTGTGGTTTATAAAAATCAATTGATATCCTATCATCGGCTTACGGTTCATTCTGCGATGAAACGAATGAGGGAAGTATCGGTATTAAAAATATAAACGGAGAATTACTGAAAGTGGGCCTATTTGAAGGACTCCACTTTTTATTTTGTGAAAATATTATAAAAAAGTAAAACTTTTAAAGACTTCATCCGTCTATACATAGAACTTTTTTAAAAGGAGGGGAAAAAGTGGAGAAGGAAAAAGACAAAATTATCTTAGAATGGTATGAAAAGTTCGGGGATGCTATTTTTAAATATATCTTAATTATGATTCAAGATTATCAGCAGGCAGAAGATTTAACAAACGAGACTTTTTTTAAGGCATTTCTTCGTTTGGATACTTTTAAAGGACAAGCCAGTGAAAAAACGTGGCTTTATCGAATTGCTCATAATCTTACCGTCGATATGATTAGAAAAAAGAAGCCGTTACTACTTATAAAAGAAGCCTTTTTACTAAAAAAAGATGATTGTCCATTGCCAGAAGAGATTTTACAAATGAAGGAGCAATCGCTGAATCTTTATCATGCATTAAGTTCATTAAAAAAATCTTATCGAGAGGTCATTATACTAAGGAAACTGAAGGAGTTTTCTATAGAAGAAACGGCAGAGATTTTAGGATGGTCAGAAAGCAAGGTGAAATCTACTTTATTTCGGGCTATTCGATCATTGGAGAAAGAATTAAAAAAGGAGGGAGAGTTAAATGGGAAAGTCATATAAACAGCTTGATTTAGATTTAACAAATTTAGAAACAGATATCATTTGGGATAAGAAACGAAAAGAAGCTACCCGCTTAAAGCTAGAAGAGAGGATGCATGTTCATAAGGAAAAACAAAACATATTTCAACCGTTTCCTTTCGTAGCATTTATAATAGCATCGACTATTCTCTTTTTATTAATTCGTATTGAATCTCCATTATTACATAAATTTCAGGATATAAACGCAATGGATGAAAAACCAGCTGATCTAGAAGAATTGGTCATTATTACAGCGGAAGAACAAAAGAGAGTCGAAAATAAAAACACCGTATTTCTTTCAGAGGAAGCAGGAATTCCTTATTCTCTATATACACTTAAATTATCTTCATTAAAGATAACTGGAGAACCGAAAATAAGTGCGACGAAGGTAAAGAATTCTATTCTAGTAAATGCAGATTTTCCATTGTCAGACGGAAGCTTTCTTTCCATACATACAGAGAAAAAACAAAAAAATATATATGGTAATGATAAAAATGGTTTTGTAAAAAAAGAGCAGGAAATAACCATTAATAAACATTTAGCAGTACTTATCCATGAGAAAAATGATCTCAAATTAATTATTCCAACAAAGAACTATCAATATACGATTACAGGTGTCGAAGATGAGCAGGATTTAATAAGCATTGCGGAAATGATTGAATTTTACTGAGTTTGTGTAAGTACACTACAATATTTGATGAGAATTTAGCTATTATAGTTTTATAATTCCATTTCACGTATATAATTGAACCAATATCATGGCGAAAAGTTAATGCGAAATAGAGGCTCAGTAGTTATTATGGAAGATAATAAGCTATGTCTTATTAAAAGAAGTAGAAATAATTCTATCTATTATGTATTTCCTGGTGGTGGTATCGAGCCAGAAGAAACGCCTAGGGAAGCAGCTAAACGTGAAGCATTTGAAGAATTAGGTGTAACCGTCCAAATAAACGAATGCTTAGCAGAAATAGAATATGAAGGAACCCAGTATTTTTTCTTAGCAGATATCGTCAGCGGCAGTATTGGAACAGGTCAAGGAGAAGAATTTACGGAAAGATCTCTAGACCGAGGAACATATTTGCCAATGTGGGTAGAAATAGATGATTTATCAGCTATTGATGTAAAACCACTATTCGTAGCTAAAAAGTGAAAGAATACTTTGATAGAAAAATCTCTTTTTAGTAAAATGGCCTTTGTTCTTGAAGGTCATTTTTAATTTCGTCGGGTATCTGAATTTTTCGAAAAAGTGAATTTCTTCTTAATGATTAATGTTATAATTTTTGAAGGTAATGAGGAGGGAAACACAGCCATGTTATTTAAAAGTTTAGGAGAAAAAGTTTATATTAAACAGCCGGAGTGGAAGGAACTAGAGTTTGTGGAATGGCTTTGGGCTGACAAAGATACCATGATGGATGTTGGAGGTACAATTGAGTTTGAGGAAAGTCGGAGAATAGGATGGTACCAACGAATGGTTCAACCAACAGATGGAACCAACTTCTACTGCTTTATTTATACTTATGAAGACATTCCAATTGGGGAAGTAAGTTTCCATCGATTTGATCATGAAAAGCACCTAGCGGAGTTAAATATAAAAATAGCTTATAAATATCGTAGAAATGGTTATGCAAAAGAGGCAATTCATTTACTTCTGGATTATTTCTTTAATGAATTTGGAGGAGAAGTGATGGCAGACCGTGTGGCTATCCATAATACTGCAGGACAACAACTATTAATAAATTATGGATTCAATCTTATTAAAGATAGTAATCAAGACATAGTTCTATTCCGGTTAAGGAAAGAAGATTTTATTAAAATTATGAACTAATATAGCAGTAGGTAGGGGAATGGCATGACAATAGAAGTGTTGACATCTGTAGAGAAATCTATAAAGGCAAGCGAAGTGTTAGAACTTTATAAAGATGCTGGATGGTGGAATGAAAGAACGGAGCAAGATATGGAAAAAATGTTATCCCAAACATTAGCAGTAGGTGCATGGGAAAATAATAAGCTCATAGGCTTTGCCAGAGCAATAACAGATGGAGTTTTTAGGGCATATATTGAGGATGTAGTGATTCATAGTTCTTTTAATAGAAACGGAATCGGAACTATGCTTATTGCTAAATTGATAGAGGAATTATCCAATATTGATGTTATTAGTTTATTTTGTGAGGAAGACTTAATTGCCTTTTACAACAAGAATGAGTTTAAAAAAAGTAAATCACAGTTTGTGATGCATAAAGTAAATAGATGAAAAGGGATTGTTACTTCCCTTGTTATTGATAGGAGTGAGAAATTGAATCTAATAGAAAATATAATTCCCATGAAGGAAAAAGAGTTGAAGAACTTTTTAGGAAATAGAAAATCTGAAGAAATAGAATGGGATGAAAAAACAAAACAGACAGTCGTAAAATCTATGCTTATACATATTGGTTCACCAGATAGCGAGCTAAGAGATAATTTGATTTATCACACCTTTTGTCAATTAATCATGGAAAATAAACTAGAAAAGCATTTTTTATGTGAAGTGTTAGAAACCTGTTTAAGTGATCAATTCTTGTTTAAAGGAATTGGTGAAAAGGATACGGATTCTGTTTTCACTCGTTCTTTTACATCATTACTAATTGCACTTATTCTTTATCAAGATAATCGCAATGATTTTTTAACAGAAGCCAAGGTTAATGAAATTAAAGATAAATTGATCAACTATGTAAACCTTGAAAAAGATGTAAGAGGATATGTGAAAGATAGAGGCTGGGCTCATAGTATGGCGCATGTAGCGGATGCTTTCGATGAACTTGTCAAAAGTGAAAAAATAAATCAAAGTACATACCCGGCAATAATGCAGGCGATTTGGCAAAAAATCTATCAAACGGAAAGTGTATATATTCATGATGAGGATGAACGAATGATTGTTCCTCTTATACAAATGATAGATAACGGTTTGGAGCAGGAAGTGTTAGAAGGCTTAATAATTAATATGAAAAACGATTTACACCAGTATAGAAATCAAATAGAGGAAGAAAGTTATTGGTTTTTGGTGGCAAACTGTAAGAATTTCCTGAAAAGTTTGTTGGTAAATATGATAAATAATCCTAAGTTATCTTCTATGCAGTCAGTCGTGAGCGAAACTTTAAATGAGATATATGAAATATGAAATTTTCAATGTTTGATAAACTAGATTATTTACGAGAAGGAAATGCTAAGCAGCAACAAGCATATTCAGCATTAAAGAAATTAAAAATATACGAAATTTTACATCCTTATAAACCAATTCTTTGTGGAACCATTCCAATTGGAGTGAATATAGAGGCTTCTGATTTAGATATTATAATGGAAGTCTACGAATTTGAAAAATTCAAACAGATTGTAACTGAGAAGTTTGGTGAAATGGAGCATTTTCGCCTGAAAAGATTAATGATTAGAGAAGTGGATGTAATGAAAGCAAATTTCAATTTTGATGGCTTCGAATTCGAATTGTTCGGTCAACCAATCCCGGTAAAACAGCAATATGCATATCTCCATATGATTATTGAACACGAAATTTTAAGGATAAACCCAACTATAAAAGAAGAAATCCTTTCACTAAAGAAACAGGGCTATAAAACAGAACCAGCTTTCTGTAAGGTACTAGGGCTAAAAGGTGAACCTTATCATTCGCTGATCCAATATGGGAAAGTGAAGAGATTTATTTAAGTATAGGTAGTAAAGGAAGGTACGACAGTGGAGAGAATAGTAATCGGTGAATATAAGTTTTATCAGTCTACTAATATTATTCAAAATAAAGACAAAATTGTGATCCTATATCATGGTTGGGGTGGAACAGCGAAAGGATACATAGAGTTGGCCGAAGAGATTGCTCAAGAAGGATTTGGTGTATTAATCCCTGACATCCTTAATCATGATGAAAGATACCCTTTGGAAAATCACTTTGATTCCAACGTTACCCGAAAGTACTTTTGGAATACCGTTTTCCATACCATTAATGATTATAATGAGTTTTTAAGAGTAATAGGCGTAAAGAAAAACAGTACCATATTAGTAGGCAATTCTATGGGGGGATTTATAGCAAATGGCATTTTTGCGAAAGAGCCTGAAATAAGTGGATTAGCAAATATAAATGGATCGGGTTCATTTGTGCTTACCGAAAAAATATTTCGAATATGGGATGGTAGAGATGAGATGTCTCAAGAAGAAGAGAGTCGATTAAAGAAATATGATCCAATCGACAAAATGATTAGTCTATCTCCTATTCTTCTCATGCATGGGGATAGTGATACGATTATTCCAATCGAGGGGCAAAAAAACTATTATAAGTATATTACCAAAGAGGAAAAACGAACCAATGTGGAAATGGAAATCTTCGAAAAAGTAAATCATGAATTTACACCGAAGATGGTTCAGAAACTAATCACTTGGTTAAAGGAAATCAAAAATTAAAATGAGGGGATGGGATGGAATGGAATTATTCTTCATACGGCATGGAGAGGGAGAACACACGCTTAATCTTCCATCTAGTCTACATAAAAGAAATCCGCCACTTACAAAAAAGGGAATGGACCAAGCAAAGAAACTTAAAGATCGTTTTCCTTTAAGCACTCAAGATATTGTGTTCATTAGTCCATTAGTAAGAACTATGCAAACAGCTATGCTGTGGGCTGATGGCGTCGATTGCAGAAAAATAGTAACTCCTTACGTTTCTCCAAGAATGTTCCCTCTCTTATCAAATAAGCAGACATTGCCTTGCGATGTAATGATGGAAAAGGAGAATATATTACATGCATTTCCTTCCTTTGAACTAGATGACAATCCACCAGTAGCCTTATGGAAGGAAGGATTTAACACCGCTACAGAAAGGGATTTTACAAGATACGCTGAAGAATTTTTAGCAAATTGTAGTCGATTAAAAAAAGAGAAAATCTATATTGTCTCACATGACGGCACAATAACTTCCTATCGCCAGTTAATAACGGGTAGACAATTAAGTAGAGATGATTTTCCGAAAGAGACAGGGTGGTTTCGGATAAATTGTTGATATAGGATGGGTGAGTATGCCGGTAAAAAGAAAATTCGGAACCCATAAAGGTTGGAAACGGATATTAGAAAAGCAATATGCGCAAATGTTTATAATAACGGATGAGTTTACGGGATATTTGTCACTATTTCATTCCATAAAGGTAGCGGAATCAGTAACCAAAAGGAATAACCAGAAAGAGGTTTGTATACTTGATGACGGCTATATGTGGCTTCACCAATATCCATTAAATAAAAATCACTCTATCACTACTATGTTTAATAAAGATGGAGATATTGTCCAATGGTATATTGATATCTGTCTTGAACATGGAACAGAAGATAAGGTTCCTTGGATGGATGACTTGTTTTTAGATATTGTAGTATTGCCAACTAAAGAAATTTATTTACTGGATGAAGAAGAACTGGTGAATGCGTATAAAGACAATTATATTTCGAAAGAACAGTATGACTTAGCATGGAAAGAAGCGAGTGATATTTTAGAACAATTAAAACAGGATCAATTCCGCTTATTAGCATTAGCCGATCAACATAAAAAGCAGCTGGAGAAGAAGTTGAAATAATTAAATAAATCGCTCGAAAGGATTGATACCAATTATCATATCAACACTAGTATTAGGCTGGATAGGAATCGTCTTATTTGTCATCCTTGCAGTAACGTTTCCAAAGCTGGCTAAAAATAACGAATTTGGATTTATACATATTCTAATGGCATTTATGTATGCAATGTGGTTGCCTATTCCGATTACATTATATGAGATACTACATACTGATAGCCTAAAAATGGGTATGATTTTTGGGACAGTATACTTATCTATGATGATTATGACAATGAGTTTACAGACAGGTCATATAGTACATAGCGAAAAAGTAAGTCAACCGCAAGCAATAAGCAATCATCTGATGGCAACCTTATCAGGACCATTTGAATTAATGGCCAATATCCTAAAGAGTATTTGGGTAATATTTCTTGCAGTTGCGTTTTGGAAGCAGCAATATGTTATGATGGCAAATTTGATGGGAATCATTGGTATACTTATCATTTATTTTGTCCTACTTTTAATAAAAGAAAGCCTCCTTAAACCAAATAAAATTTTAAATCGGATAGCCGGAAATCCATATTTTTTTAATATAGAAGTGTTTTTTCTTTTTGTAAGTTTACTAATATTTCTCACTTTTATTTAAATCTTATAATAGAATGGAAGAAAGGTGAGAGCGGCTGAACAAAAAGTATAAATGAAATCACTAAACACCCATTAAAATTGTACCTAGTATATGGTAAAAAACAGGGAACAAGAACAATATTATATTGGCAATTATACCAACTAATGATAGTGTATCTCTATTCCGTTTATATCCTAAAAGACCGATGACTGCTCCAAATGGACACAAAAAAAGCGGCATGAGAACAGGTAATCCTTGAAGCTTATCCAACGGAATGATGTTTGTAAAAAAATTAAGAATCAATAGTCCAAGGACAATAGGAAAAAATATCGATAGTACACCTAAAAAGTTGCTTTTATTGATTTGTTTTTTTCCGAAATTCTGATGCACATTCATACTCCTTTCAGATTTAATTTTAATAAAATCACTTTTTGCAAAACATGAGAGGATTAAACTTGATATGTATACTTTACTATACATTTATTGGAAATGCATGTGGTTTTCCATTGAAATTGTGTTTTTTATAATAGGAGACAAATTTACCAAGAAGGGAGAATAGTTTTGCTAATATCCGATAAACTGTACGGAGATTTTGAGATTGAAAAAGTTTTAGAGGAATTAATAAAAAGCAAGCCAATCCAACGACTAAAAGGCATCCATCAAGGCGGAGCAAGTTATTTAGTAAATAAAAATTGGAATGTTACTAGATATGAGCACTCGATTGGCGTTATGCTATTAATCCGAAAGCTCGGAGGTTCCATGGAAGAGCAAATTGCTGGACTGTTGCATGATGTCTCCCATACAGCATTCTCCCATGTTGTTGATTTTGTCTTAGATAAACATCATGAGAATTATCATGAAGTTATTTTTCTTTCTGTTATTAAGAATTCTGAAATTCCTTCAATCTTAGAAAAATATCGATATGATTATAAAGAATTGCTAATGGATGATACCAAATGGACTATTCTAGAACAGCCAGCACCCGAATTATGTGCTGATCGTGTTGATTATACAATACGGGATATGTATACTTATGGAAAAATTTCGTTAAAGGAAGTAGAGAAATTTTTAGAAAATGTTTTAACGGTAGAAGGGAAAATGTGTTTAAGTAACGTTGATGCGGCAGAATGGTTTGTTACAACCTATTACAAAGAGGTCATCGATTTTTTTATGCATCCATTAAATATTTATGGATATGATCAGTTAACAAAAATTTTAAAAGTAGCGTTAGCTAAGAACATTATAAAGTTTTCTGATTTTCTAAGAGAAGATAGGGAGTTGATTTTTAAAATTAGTAAATCAAAGAATGGTGAGATTCAGGAGCTCTGGCATAAACTTCAATCTTCTTTGAAAGTAATAGAGGATGAAGAGGATTTTGATATCCATCTAAAGAATAAGGTTCGACTTATTGACCCATCCATTTTCTATCAAAATAAGTTAGTAAGTGCTTCAAGCCTTTCTAAAAAAATAGAAGAGATGAATAAGAATGCTTTTCAAAAAGCGAAAAAAGGAACGTATGTAAAAGTAATACAAGCTTAAGACATAGTAGTGAAAAAAGGGGACAATTGTTTCAATCGTCCCTATGAATGACTTTTAATCACTTCTGCACCAAACTCTAAACATGAGCTGCAAATAGACACATTTGGTCCAACCGCTAAATGACCAACTTCCTCTTTTGATTTTCTGCAAAAGGAACAAGTTTCCGTGTATTCAATGCTTGATGCCTGTGTAGAAGAGGAGGTAGTAGAGAGAGCACGATATAATTCATCGATTACTTTTAACTCTATGCTATCTACTTCCCCATTTATTCTCATACGTTCTGTTGTATAGGCGATCGCCATTCCTTCATAAAAGCGCTGTTTTTCGGCAGAATCACTATTTTTAGCATTTCCTTCACAAGCAGAAATTAGTTTATCTAACTCAGTAATTAAACCTTGTAAAGAATCTTTTGACATGGATTAACACCTCCTTTTTTCATGTATATTTACCATACTCGTTTATAGAATCCTAGATTTGTATATTTCTATATAAATGAAGGAAATTCCTTTAGAAAAAAGAATTATGAAATAGAAAACTTCAATAGAACCATCCACTTAATTTACAAAGAATAGAAGATATTTATGAGGGGAAATGTAGTTATTTACGAGTATTTTAAAAAGTATGGTAAAAGAGACGTTACCTTTTAAAAAGTGGGAATGTCTCTTTTACTTTTTGTTAAATTTTTTTCAAATAAACATAGCTTACTTTATCATATTCCATTTTCTCTTCATAAAAGCGATGGGCATCAATACGCTGTAAACCAGAAGACAAAGACACAAGAGGATAGTCATTTTCAATGGCCCACTGATGGACATAGTTCAATAATGCTTTGCCATAACCTTTGGAACGATGGTTGCGGTCTGTTATTAATTCACAGACCCATATAAATCTGCCATAGTATAAAGTGATCATAGGCATAAATCCACATAGTGCTACGATTTCTTTCTGATTAAACAGTGCAATCAAGCGATACCCTTCTTTTTGGACAGATTCTAAAACTAATTCAAGATATGCGCTCATATCTAATTTTGTTCGCAATTGTTTCATTACAGGAAATGCTGTTTTCCATTCATCTTCTGTCTTTAACATTTTAATGGTTAATTGATTGTTTATCATGTTCATTCCTCCATTCATATCTATAATGTAATAGGATTCTGGTATAATCTAAAGTATCAGATTAGCTCTTTTTAATGGTGTCAGTGTGATTTAAGGAGGAGTGTTTTGTGCTAGAGTTAACACCAGTTTTACGGAAGGACAGTAGTAAGCCGCTTTATATACAATTAGCAGACTTTATCAAGCATGAGATTAGAAACAAACATATATTACCCAATGAAAAATTACCATCCAAAAGGAAGCTAGCAACACATTTGCAAATTAGTTTAAATACCGTCCAAGCAGCCTATGATCAGCTTTGTGCAGAAGGATATGTGGAAAGTAGTCCCCGCAAAGGATTATATGTGCAAACAATTGATGAAGAATATAAGAATCAGCTAGAAACGAAAGCTAGTCCTATCGTAAAGAAACCTAATCAACAAAAAGTGGTGAAAATCGACTTTAACTCAGGACAAGTGGATCGTAAATATTTTCCCTATAACACATGGAGAAAGCTCTCCATGCAATCGATATATGAAGATCAAAATTTTTGGTTTTCGAACGGAGATCCACAAGGTGAGTTTAACTTAAGAGAACAGATTGCCAAGCATTTATATGCTACTAGAGGGGTAATTTGTCAACCTAATCAAATAATAATTGGTGCAGGAACGCAAGTGTTAATAGGATTAATTAGTTTATTGTTAGGAAGGGATAAATCATACGGGCTTGAAAATCCAGGCTATCACCGAATTAGAGTGGTATTACAAGATATGGGGATAGAAACACTACCTATTCCTGTCGATGAGAATGGAATGGATGTATCTCTACTGAATAAGAGTAAAGCAAATGTCGCATATGTAACCCCATCTCATCAATTTCCATACGGGATGATTATGCCAATTGCACGAAGATTGGAATTGGTTAACTGGGCAGAAGAAAATAATGGTTTTATAATAGAAGATGATTATGACGGCGAATATCGCTATAAAGGAAAACCAATTCCTGCACTACAAGGATTAGCAAAAAATAGTCAAATTATATATTTGGGCACCTTCTCGAAATCATTAATTCCCTCCCTTCGAATAAGCTATGCGGTTCTCCCAATGCAATTATACAGTACATATGTGAAACAGTTCACTGTCTATAAGCAGACCGTATCACGGATGCATCAAGATACATTGTACCACTTTATAAAAGGAGGACATTGGAACAGTCACTTAAATAAAATGAGAACACTGTACCGGAAAAAACGGCAAGCACTACTCCAAGCCATCCACCGACATTTAGACAGAAATGTAGAAGTGATTGGAGAAAATGCTGGACTTCATATTGTTTTAGAAGTGAAACGTGATTTAAGTGAAAAGCGATTAGTCGAAAAGGCAATGGAATTTGGAGTGAAAGTATACCCTGTTTCTGCGTACTATTTTCAAAATGAATATTCAGGGAATCCAAAAGTGATTCTTGGATATGGTGGATTAACGGAAACAGAGATAGAAACAGGGGTGGAACTGTTAAAAGAAGCTTGGGAGTTAGAGTGAAAATAATAATAAAGAAAAGTCACAATGACAAATGCCGCTGCTCGAATCGCTTTTGTCATTGTGACTTTTTTCGCTTGCTCTTTACATAAAACTTATCGGTAACTATCATGCATGGGTGAAAATAAATCTTCCTCTGCTTCGCGTACTATCGAAAAATGATCGACATTATAGTGACCGTGTAATATTTTATTGTGATGTTGAATAATTTTTTCAGCAGAAAGAACGGTTGAATCGGTTGTTGAATGCCCATCTCCAACTAGCGTTACATCCATATTATTTACAGTTGCTGTCCGTACCGCTGTATCAATACAATAGGGTGTTTCGCAACCCATAATGACAAGATGTTGAATGTCTTTTGACTGTAAATACTCTAGTAATCCTGTTCCATAGAATGCATTTGTAGCATATTTATCAAAGATTTTTGCTTCAACAGGAATTTTCAAATCGGAATGAAATTGAAACCCAGGTCCTTCTCCTCCCGCAACATCTTTATCTCTTACAAACATAACTTCAACATTTAATTGGATAGCCTTTTCAATAACGAGATTAATAGTATCTAATAAACCTGTTTTATTATAAATCTCATTTGTTTCCGCATTCCCATCTACCAGTTTTTGCTGAACATCAATAATTAATAAAGCTTGATTCATTGAAAGACTCCTTTATAAAAGTAATGTAGGTATTTTAATTACAGTTTAATTACTAGATAAGTATTCGTTACGATTAATTGATTTTCCTCTTTTTAGAAGACTAGAGATGGAAGAGTAAAGGGAGTAATAGTGGAATGCTATAAGCTTTTTATACCTAGTATGAATTTATAAGCATTTCGTTCTTTTTTTCGTTTTTTAACCCCTTCTTTTGAATCGATAATAATGACCGTTTTCCTAATCCAGACTCTAGTATAAAGAGAGTAAAAATTAATAGGTCTCTTTATTCCTTTTTCTTCAAACTCTGTCCCATCTTGTAATTCTGTTTCTGTACGAATAAGCCATTTGTTGCCAATACCAAATTCTATGTATTTCAAAGAGATTCCTCGTTTCTATTATTCTTGTAAAATAAAGGATTTTATTTGGACGCGTATCCTATTTATCTAAAAAGAGTAGGTGGGGATTTTTGTTCATAAGCAAACTGAAAACCACATTTCAAGAAGAAGCAAGCAAAAGTAGAGTTCATAAGGAAGATGAAAACCACATTTCAAAAAAATGCAAGGAAAAGTGGCTTTCATCCAAAAAACGAAAACCACTTTTCTATAATGAATAGAAAAATTTTCCAAATCATTCAAGAGCCAAGCTTAAAAGTAAATTTACATCCTATTAACGATGTGCCTTATAAACCGATGCTTTCGAAATTTCTTTAATAAATGCTATTTCCTCTGCTGTTAAAGGTGCACTGTTCACGGCATTTGCATTGGCTCGAAGCTGTTCTGCTGAGCTTGCACCTGCAATGATGCTAGCTACAGGGGTTTGAGCCAAGTTATATTGAATAGCAGCTTCCGTTAATGTGCGATTATCTGCAAATTTTTGTTCTAAATTTTGAAGTAATTTTGCAAGTTCCTCACCAGAATAATCTAAATAGCCTTTTTCTGTTAGCTTTTCACGGTACTTAGGGCTTAAAAGACCTTTTGCAACAGGGCCGCGGGTAACGACACTAATATTGTTTTCTGCAAGTGATGGTAGTGCTTCCTCTTCTGGACGTCTGTCTACTATACTATATTGCATCATGACAGAAACAATAGAGGAACGCTTCACATATTCGCGAATGACATTTGGGCGAATGGAAGAAATGCCGTAATAAAGAATCACGCCTTCTTCCTTTAATTCTTCAAATGCCTCAATCGTTTCTTCAATCGGATCTTCCATCATCCCGCCGTGTAGTTGATATAAATCAATATAATCTGTGCCTAGTCGTTTTAGGCTGTGTTTAACTTGTTCTTTAATATAGGCCTTACTTGCATCCCAAGACCATCCATCTTTTCCCTCTTCCCACTTATTTCCTACCTTTGTTGCAATAATGACATCTTCTCGATTATTTTTGAAAAAACGACCTAGTAATTGCTCATTTTTCCCCTGATCATATAAATCTGCTGTATCAAAATAATTTATTCCTTCTTCTAATGCTGCTTCTAAAATCGGAAAGGCAGTCTTTTCTTCGGTCCCAAGACTCATGCATCCAAGTCCTAGTTTTGATACATATAAGTTAGAACTACCTAATTGTGAATTTTGCAAATTCGAACACCTCTTTACCTAAGATATCTCTTATTGTACGAAAAATGGTATTTATTCACAAAGAAATCGGCTTATTTTTTTGAAGGATTCGAATTAGCATTCACCCAATCCTTCACATAGGTGTATTCTTTTTGATACTTTTTAAGCATATAACGGATTTCCCGTGGTTTTCCAGTTAAAACAACCCCTTTTTCTCGTAAATATATCTTCAGCGTCCCCACAATCCTTTCTTAAAAACCGAAATAAAGTATAATAATCTATATGTTAGGATCTTTGTTTAATAGAACAGGAGTGTGTCAAATGAGTTCATTGGAAGAAAAAACAGTAAAAACAGAGCATATTTTTAGTGGAAGAATAATTCAAGTTCAAGTGGATGAAGTAGAATTGCCTAATGGAAAAACCTCTACACGAGAATTAGTAAAGCACCCAGGTGCAGTAGCAGTAATTGCCATAACGGACGATAACAAGCTAGTTATGGTAGAGCAATATCGAAAGCCGCTTGAAAAAGTAATCGTAGAAATCCCTGCCGGAAAATTAGAAAAGGGCGAAGACCCAGCTTTATGTGCAAGAAGAGAATTAGAAGAAGAAACGGGATATGATTGTGAATCTCTAGAATTGGTAAGTTCTTTTTATACTTCACCAGGATTTGCTGATGAAATCATCCATGTATATGTGGCAAAAGGATTAACCAAAAAAGAAGATGCCGCAGGACTAGATGAAGATGAGTTTGTAAATGTATTAGAAATTACGCTAGAGGAAGCATTACAATTTATGGAAGAACAACGCATTTTTGATGCGAAAACAATTTTTGGGATACAATATTTACAAATTGCTAACCTAAAGGAGTAAAAATGAAGTCTTTTTACACGGATTTACATATCCATATTGGGAGAACCAAAAGTGGAAAGCCGGTGAAAATCACAGCTTCCAGAAACCTTACCTTGCCTGCTGTCATTGAATATGCTAGCAAACAAAAGGGTCTTGATATGATTGGAATTATAGATTGTCATTCCCCTGAAGTGATAATGGAAATGGAAGAGTTGATAGAGCAGGGGAAGATGATAGAATTGCCTAGCGGTGGGGTTAAGATGGAAGGGATAACGATTATTCTAGGGTCAGAGCTGGAAATATACGATTCTTCCTGTAAGGGGCCGATTCATGTGTTATCCTATCTGCCGACTTTAGCTAAAATGAAGGAATTTTCCAATTGGATTTCTAATCATATGAAAAATGTGACTTTAAGCTCGCAAAGGCTTTATATAACTGGGAAAGAATTGCAGCATAAAGTAAAGGAATTAAATGGGCTTTTCATACCAGCACATATTTTTACACCATTCAAAAGTTTATATGGAAGTGGTGTTTATCGTTCCTATAAGGAAGTTTTGGATGAGAAATTGATTGATGGCATGGAACTAGGATTGAGCTCTGATACGGATATGGCTGATCAAATTTCAGAATTACATGCCTTTTCTTTTATAACCAATTCTGATGCCCATTCTTTAGGAAAAATTGCTCGAGAATATCAAATTATGGAAATGGAGGAAGCATCTTTTGCAGAATTTGCAAAAGTTCTGCATCAGGTAGAAGGAAGAAGAATCATTGCCAATTATGGGCTAGACCCAAAATTAGGTAAATATCATGAAACGGTTTGTATGAAATGCTATGCCCCTTTTTCAGAAACGACTGGTATATGCAAAGAATGCGGAAGTCATAAATGGGTAAAAGGGGTAGCAGCAAGGATTACCGATTTAAAGGATGCTACTTCAACAGCTAATAGACCACCCTATATTCACCAAATACCGCTAGAATACATTCCTGGCTTAGGGAAAAAAACACTGCAAACATTACTTGATTATTTTTCAACCGAAATGCAAATAATCCATGAAGCTCCCTACGATAAGTTAGTGGAAATCATTCCAAAGAAGGTGGCGGATTATGTAGTTGCAGCGAGAACGGGAATGTTAAATCTGCAAGTAGGTGGTGGCGGTAAATACGGAAAGGTTAGGGTAGATAAGTAATAGTACAAAAAAATCCCACACTAAAATTTGTGGGTTTTTTTGCATTATGTCAACGAATAAAGACAGATATCTCTTAGTTCCTCTGTATCGGCACTAAGGGTTTCATTTTTCAATAGACCATCCAATGAGAAGCCGAGTTTTTCTGGAATAGCACGACTTTTCCTATTTGTGGATTCAACACGTATCTCAATACGATTTGCGTGCAGTGTTTCTTTTGCAAGCTTTATTAAAGCTCTGGTGCTTTCTGTAATATAGCCATTTCCAGTGTGGACAGAATTGCACCAATACCCAATTTCAAACACGCGGACTTTCCAATCGATGGAATGTAGACCAGTTGAACCTATAAACTCTTTTGTATCTTTTAAATAAATATGTAATCGTAAATCTTCTCTTAAAATATATTTAGCATACGATTCTCGTACACCTGCTTCCACCTCTTCTAGTGTTTGCTCTTTATTAGCAAAAGCCATCCAAGGCTTAAGGGCATTTTTTGACCGTTGGATGCTCTCATATACATCCTTGCCATCTCCAGGCATACATGGACGCAATACTAATCTTTCTGTTTCGATTTTTTCTGGCAAATCTATTAAAATCGGTTTCAATTCTCTCACCTCAAAATTAATCTACCATATCTTTTTGTAAAATAACATAATTATTAGATGATTTGCTCTTTTTGATTAATAATAGATTTCTAGTCATATGCCTATCTTTCGTGCATAAACATAAATTAACAGACTTGGCGGGAGGAAAGGCAATGAAAAAGAAAAAATATCAGAATATCCTAGCGACTCATATACATGAGCATTCCTCAATTTATTTATTTATCATTGTATTATTTTTAATGGGGGTAATTTTTGGTGCAATAGTAGTAAATAGTTTGTCTCTCTCCCAAAAGGAAGATCTCTACTACTATTTAACACAATTTTTTGGACAGGTTTCCAATGGACAAGTCGCGGAAAGCAAAGATTTGTTTTTTCAAAGCTTCTCGCATAACAGTAAATATATCGGCTTTATTTGGCTGCTTGGCATCTCTATTATAGGATTGCCCATTATTTTAATTCTATTATTTATAAAAGGAATGGTTGTTGGCTTTACAGTTGGTTTTTTAGTTAACCAAATGGGATGGCATGGCTTTTTACTATCATTTGTGTCGGTTTTGCCACAAAACCTAATTGTTATTCCAATTTTTATAATTTCTGCTACACTATCAGTAGCGTTCTCTTTTAAAATGATTCGCCAGCAATTCATGAAGAAAAAGGGGGAACCAATGCTGCCACTGTTTGCTAGATATACTTTTCTGCTAATGATAGCCTTTGTTATTATCGGGATTGCGGCAGCAGTTGAGGCATATATTTCGCCAATATTAATGAAAGCAGTTATTAATATGGTACAATCTATTATTATCATGTTGCCATTTATATAAAGAGAGAATCTAAAACTTTCCTTTCGAATGGTTAAAATAGAGATAATACTCATTATAATTTAAGAATTATTATTAAATGTTATTTATAATAATTTTTATTAGGATTCTATTCCTACTTCTGTTATAATGAGATGGACAGTGGCTAGGGAGGGACTTTCGGAATGGAAAGTAGATTAGATAGAATAAAAAAACTGTTGCATTCTTCGAGCTATAAATTAACTCCCCAAAGGGAAGCGACAGTAAGAGTATTATTAGAAAATGAAGAAGACCATCTTAGTGCAGAAGATGTATACTTACTCGTAAAAGAGAAATCTCCTGAAATTGGATTGGCAACCGTATATCGTACACTAGAACTATTAACGGAATTGAAAATTGTTGATAAAATAAATTTTGGTGACGGCGTTTCTAGATATGACTTGAGACAAGAAGGCGCAGCTCACTTTCATCACCATTTAGTATGCATTGAATGTGGAGCAGTTGATGAAATTCAAGAAGATTTACTAGGAGATGTAGAGAAATTAGTAGAGCGTGACTGGAATTTTAAAATTAAAGATCACCGTCTAACATTTCATGGTATTTGCCATCGTTGCACGGGAAAAAGTGAGGAAGTTTCATCCTCCGCAGAATAAACCTTTTCAAATGAGAAGGTTTTTTATTTTGCTTTAAATCAAGCTACTATAAATAAATATGGATATCTAATAAAATATACGATTAGAGAAAGAGCACAGTAACCAATAAAGTAATTGTTATCCTAAATTTTTGGGCGTTTCTACATACAAGGACATGATGTATCCACAGTTCCCACAATATTCTGCTGATATTGGTGAAGGTTTCTGACTAAGGTTTTTTTCGGGATACATATGCTTGCCCAACCGATGCTGCCATTACACCCTTTTTAATTTCTTCACTATTGCATTTCGGACATATAGTATTCTTCATTAGTAAACTCCTCCATATTTGTGTTCTTTCTTAGCAAAATCTATTTATTTTTATTATAGCATGCATATGGATTCCTAAAAGGAAGAGTATACATTCAGTTTTATTGTCTTAATCATTTTGAACTTCTATTAAAGATTTCAAGAATTATTTGAGCGATTAACACTTTCATTTATATTTATATCCATTATAATAAGAATAATAAGTTCATTAGGTATATTAATTGTCCAACCTGGCATAGCTTGTATTAGAGAAGCTATGGAGGGATTTTGGATGAGAAGATGGACAAAAGCAATGATGAATACATTAAAAGTGTTTATCCTGTTCACAGGGTGTACGATACTTTTTTATTATGCAATCGTATGGTTTAATCAAGAATATCAACAGTTTCATCGTTATGACGAGCCATCGGGTTCAGCCATTAAGGTGAATGCAGATAATAGTCCAGAAACAGAAAAAAATTCATGGAGGGATCGAATATTCCTGTTTTATTTAAATGGGGAGTAATTCTATGGAAGATCAATTAAAAGATTTTATGCATTATTTATTAGTCGAAAAGGGATTGGCGAGTAATACGCTTGTATCATATGAAAGAGATTTAAAAAGTTATATGAAATATATGAAAAATGTGGAGAAATGTGATTTAACAGAAATACAGCGTTCGCATATCATTCGCTTTTTAGGATTCTTAAAGGATCAAGGAAAGTCATCTAAAACAATTGCTCGTCATATTGCATCCATTCGTGCGTTTCATCAATTCTTATTTCGCGATCGAGTGCTGGATGAAGATCCGACCGTACATATTGAAACGCCACAGGCTGAAAGAACATTACCAAAAGTTTTGTCCATGGAGGAAGTCGAAGCACTCCTCGATTTCGAACATAAAAAGGATCATTATGGGATTAGGGATAAGGCAATGCTAGAGCTCCTCTATGCAACAGGAATTCGTGTGAGTGAGTTAATTAATTTAAATATTGATGATGCTCATCTTACAATGGGGTTTATCCGCTGTATCGGAAAAGGGAACAAAGAAAGAATTATACCAATTGGCGGAGCGGCAACAAGAGCATTAGAGTTATATTTAAATGAAGCAAGACCTTCTTTTTTACAACATAAAAAATCGGCGGAAAATTCCTTGTTTTTAAACCATCATGGGAATAGATTAACGAGACAAGGATTTTGGAAAATCTTAAAACGGTTAGGCAAGGAAGCACATATTGAGAAAGAAATAACCCCACACACATTAAGACATTCCTTTGCAACACATCTTTTGGAGAATGGTGCAGATTTAAGAGCTGTTCAGGAAATGCTTGGTCATGCTGATATTTCGACAACACAGATTTATACACATGTAACAAAAACTAGATTGAAGGATGTATATAGTCAATTTCATCCAAGAGCATAGAGCACTGTTAGCCTCAAATACAGTGTTCTTTTTGTTTTTGCCTTCTGTAAAAAAATCTTAAAAATAAACGGAATAATTCCGTTTATATCCGCCGCTTAAGCTCACTTTGTATACACATTCTACTAGAAAACCAACAACGAATAATTACAGAGACAAATTTGTGATAGAAAGGGATAATAAAAAGGGAAGTAAGAAAACGATTTAATTATCCCTCAAAATTAATGGAAAACATTGCTGAAAAAGATGTCAGACTTCTGACGATATGCTATAATTTTTATGGTTAATAAAGATACATACAGTAGGGCAAAATAGGATGATTGAAATGGAAAAAAGGAGGATAAAAATGTCTACATATAAATATAATCGCGTTTTCCTCGTTGTAATGGATTCAGTTGGAATAGGTGAAGCGCCTGATGCAAATAAATTTAATGACTTAGGTGCACATACTTTAGGTCATATTGCTGAAAAAATGAACGGACTAAATATGCCGAACATGGCAAAACTGGGTCTGAGTAATATTGAAAAAATAGCTGGTGTAGATGCAGCTGAAAAACCGCTTGCATATTATACAAAAATGCAGGAAGCATCGAATGGAAAAGATACAATGACGGGTCATTGGGAAATAATGGGTCTTAATATTGAAACACCATTCCGTGTATTCCCGGAAGGCTTTCCAGATGAATTGCTAAATGAAATCGAAGCAAAATCAGGAAGAAAAATAATCGGCAATAAACCAGCAAGTGGAACAGAAATTTTGGACGAATTAGGTGAAGAGCATATGAAAACAGGTGCTTTAATTGTTTACACTTCAGCAGATTCCGTCCTTCAAATTGCTGCTCATGAAGAGGTTGTGCCATTAGATGAGTTATATCGAATTTGTGAATTAGCAAGAGAATTGACGCTAGACGAGAAATATATGGTTGGACGTATTATTGCTAGACCGTTCTTAGGAGAGCCTGGAAACTTTAAACGGACTGCAAATCGTCATGATTATGCATTAAAACCATTTGATCGTACAGTAATGAATGAATTAAAAGATAATCATATCGAAAGCATTGCAATCGGGAAAATCTCTGATATTTATGATGGTGAAGGGGTTACAAAGTCTTTACGAACAGTTTCAAATATGGATGGAATGGACAAGCTTGTAGATACCTTGAAAATGGATTTTACTGGTCTAAGCTTCTTGAACTTAGTAGATTTTGATGCTTTATTTGGACATAGAAGAGATCCGATTGGTTATGGAAAAGCTCTAGAAGAATATGATGCTAGACTTCCAGAAGTATTTGAACTACTGAAGGATGATGATTTATTAATTATTACGGCAGACCATGGAAATGATCCGATTCATCATGGAACAGACCATACAAGAGAATATGTGCCACTACTAGTGTATAGTAAAGCATTAAAAGAACCGAAGGAATTGCCACTTCGTCAAACATTTGCTGATATTGGCGCAACGGTTGCGGAAAACTTTGACGTTAAACTGCCTAAATATGGAACAAGTTTCTTAAATGACTTAATATAAGGGGAATAATAATGAATTTTACAATGATTAAACAGTCAGCAGATTTCTTAAAACAAAAATATGCAAATACGCCTAAAATTGGCTTAATTCTTGGCTCTGGATTAGGTGTTTTGGCAGAGGAAATTGAAAATCCAGTAAAAATTCCGTATGAAGATATACCGGAATTTCCAGTTTCTACAGTGGAAGGACATGCAGGTCAACTTGTATTTGGCACGATTAATGGAACAGAAGTAGTAGCAATGCAAGGGCGTTTCCATTTCTATGAGGGTTATTCTTTTGATAAAGTAACTTTCCCAGTTCGAGTAATGAAAGAACTAGGCGTGGAAAAATTAATTGTTACAAACGCAGCGGGTGGAGTGAATGAAAACTTTGCACCAGGTGACTTAATGCTAATCTCTGATCATATTAATAATATGGGAACAAACCCATTAATCGGTCCAAATGACAGTAAGTTAGGCGTACGATTCCCTGATATGTCAGAAGCATATTGTAATAATCTTCGTGAAATAGCACGCAATGTCGCAAGTAAGATTAGTCTTAAGGTGCAAGAAGGTGTCTATGTTGGAAATACTGGACCATCTTATGAGACACCAGCTGAAGTAAGAATGCTTCGCGTATTAGGTGGAGATGCAGTCGGCATGTCTACTGTACCAGAAGTAATTGTTGCTCGTCATGCAGGTCTGAAAGTATTAGGTATTTCTTGTATTTCGAATATGGCAGCCGGTATTCTTGATCAACCTCTAAATCACGAGGAAGTAATCGAAACAACGGAGAAAGTTAAAGCAAACTTTCTTCAATATGTAAAAGAATTGATTAAAGAAATCGGTGCATAATGAACTAAGTTAAATGAGAGAGTTACCATTTGAGCAATACTGATTTATGTGGTAGCTCTTTAGTTATTAAAACATTTTACACCGTTTACAAAAATCAAATCCTTTGACGGTTAGTTCATGTGACTTTAATTTTTGCAATGTTAAGAAGAATGATTTCAATACATAATGAAGGAGATTCAATTATGGCATTAAGAATGGTCGACTTAATCGAAAAGAAAAGAGACGGATTAGAATTAACGAAGGAAGAAATAGCGTTTATCATCAATGGGTATACAGAGGGGGAAATACCAGATTATCAAATGAGTGCTTTTGCAATGGCGGTATTTTTTCAAGATATGACAGAAGCAGAACGTGCAGAGCTGACTTTGGCGATGGTGCATTCAGGCGATGTCATCGATCTATCTGCTATTGAAGGTATTAAAGTAGATAAACACTCTACAGGAGGAGTTGGCGATACAACAACTTTAGTATTAGGTCCGCTAGTTGCTGCTGTAGGTGTTCCAGTGGCAAAAATGAGTGGAAGAGGACTAGGTCATACTGGTGGTACAATCGATAAATTAGAATCCGTAAAAGGATTTCATGTCGAAATAGAAAAAGAAGCATTTATTGACTTAGTAAATAAAAATAAATTGGCTGTTATTGGACAAAGCGGTAACCTCACCCCAGCTGATAAAAAATTATATGCATTAAGAGATGTAACAGCGACCGTTAATAGTATTCCTTTAATTGCGAGCAGTATCATGAGTAAGAAAATTGCGGCAGGTGCGGATGCTATTTGCTTAGATGTTAAAACAGGTGCTGGAGCATTTATGAAAACACTAGATGCCTCAAGAGAGCTTGCAGAAGCTATGGTTAGAATAGGGAATAATGTTGGTAGAAAAACAATGGCTGTGATTTCTGATATGAGTCAGCCTCTAGGATATGCAATAGGTAATGCCTTAGAAGTAAAAGAGGCAATTGATACATTAATTGGTAATGGGCCAGAAGATTTGACAGAATTATGCTTAACTTTAGGAAGCCACATGGTGTACTTAGCGGGAAAAGCAGAGTCTACAGATAAAGCGAGAGAAATGCTGCAAGAGGTAATCGATAATGGCAAAGCCCTTGAAACATTTAAACTTTTCTTAAGTTCCCAAGGTGGCGATGCTTCTGTTGTTGATCAAACAGATTTATTACCAAAGGCTAAATATATAATCGAGCTCCCAGCAAAAGAAACTGGCTATGTCGCAGAAATAACTGCTGACAGCATTGGAACAGCTGCTATGCTGTTAGGTGCAGGCAGAGCAACAAAAGAGTCAGAAATTGACCTTGCAGTAGGTTTAGTTTTACGGAAGAAAATCGGTGAAAAAGTCGAAGCAGGCGAATCACTTGTAACGATTTATAGTAATACAAAAGATATTGACGATGTAACAAAAAAATTGTATGAAAATATTAAGCTTTCAGCAAATGAAGTGAAGGCTCCTACTTTAATTTATGAAGTAATTACAGAATAATAAGACAAGAAAAAGACCCACAAATTGTAGAGGGCACTGAAAAGTCTAGTTCTCCAAATAAAATGAGGTTTTATTTATTTGAAAGCGAATAATAAGTTGGTTTGGAGAGGCGTCCGCTCGACTCCTACGGGAGATGCGAGAAAGTCCGAGACCCTGCAGGAGCGTGAGCTGTGAAGCGGCTCGGCGCTCGCCCCGGTGAGTCGTGCGGTAAGCCTCGGAAAACAAAAACCTACACTAAGTTAGAAAGGTTTGGTAACTACCGATTCACCAGGTAATTCACTTTTTCAGTGGCCTCAAATTGTATGAGGCTATTTTATGTTTCATAGCTAATACTTTGTGAGTCTTTTCGTTTATTCTAAGGGAATATCTATTTTTTTATTATACTCTTTCATATAATGCAATCCACCAATATGAAGTTCCAAAGGTTTAGCGTTTGTTTCAAATAGTAATGTTCGCTCATTAATAATTGTTCCATCTTTGTTTTTGGCTAATTGTTGATTCGTTGTCGTTTTTAAAGGGATGTTTTCTTGAGCCTCATTGATAATACTTACTTTATCTAATAGAATAGAATCACTCGTTGAAATACGTATCATTAACTCATCCTTTAATTGAATGTCATTTATCGTCAATTCCCCATTCTCTAATGGTATCACTTTCTTTTTTTCTTCCCCAATAAGAGAAATGGATTTATTTATTTCTTTATATCCAATAAAGTTTTTTAAATGGATTTCGAGTGAAGTCACATCTTCTGGTAAACCACCATATTCAATGGAAAATGTATTGTTTTTTCCAAAAGTTGAAGAACTACCATATCCTTCTAGTGGGAAAGGTTTGCCATTGGCAATTAGTTCTACTCCCTCAAAGCCATGACTAAGTCGGTCATAATTCTCGACATTAAATGTTCCTTCTATTACTGTTTGAGTGGGGGTAGCTGTAATGGTTTTAAAATTAACCGTTCCTTTATCGACTTTTAATTTTTTATTAATAGATTGCTTCATTTTTGTTTGCAATGCTTCTTTGTGATTATAGGGAAAAGTAACCGTCCCCTCGATTATTTCGGTATCATTTTTCCAGTAATAGTATTGTAGCTGAAGTTTTTTTGAAAAAGCATTAATAGAATCATATTGTAAAATTCCCGTCATTTTTGTTTTATCATCACTTATTTCATAGTAAGAGCTATTAATATTGGCGTTCGTAAAAAAGCCAGTAATGCTCTGAGGGGTAAAAATACGATCTAAATCATCTGGTAAACCGTCTTCATTTGCTAATGTAATATAGACAACCAATCTATTTTCATCAGACATAAGTCCATTGATCGTTAATGTAGTACCATTTTCTAATAAAAAAGATTGCTCTATATTTTGCCCAAATCCTTTTTCGTTTAAATTTTTTAATGATTGGGTCATAAGCGTATCAAACCCTAATAGCTTTTTACCGTAATAAGCAATCGCATTTGATTGGTAAGTAATAAAAATGACTAAGACAATAGCGGCTACTGATAATGGGACCCATCGCTTAAAAGGAAAAAATTTAACTTGCTTAGCATAAAGCGCTTGCGCTAGTCTTTGTTCTAATTCTGGAGGTGCAGTTATGTCTGTTAACTTCTTTTGTTCCTCTAATAATTTCTGTTCAATTGAGTTCATACATCATGCCTCCCATAGACCCTTTTTAATAGGTTTAATCCATTGTGAATTCTTGATTTTACCGTTCCAACAGAGACATTCGTGATTTTTGCAATGGTTGCATTATCTAAATCGTGTAGGTATTTTAATTTAATTGTTTCCGCCTGATATGGATTTAAGGATGATAGCAGTTGTTCTATATCCATCGTCTCTGCTTTATATTTATAGGGGTCTATTGTTTGAGTTGTACTAGAGTGGAGCTCAATATCATCGACAAGTAACTCTTTATGCTGTTTTTTTAATTTTGTTTTACAAAGGTTTACTAAAATGGTCTTGCTCCAGCTATAGAAGGATTCGATTTTTTCTAGTTGCCCAATTTTCTCATACAAGATGATAATCATTTCTTCCATTACATCCATTGCATCATGAGGATTCTTCATATATGAATAGGCTAAACGATAATAATCATCCTTTTGTTGCATTACTAACTGAAGTAAAGCTTTTTTATTTTGCTTTTTTGCCTTTTGTACGAGTTTTTTCTCATTCATGTGTTCACCTCTCATATATAGGAGTATTTTTCCGTATAAAAAGTTCATTTTTTTATAAAAAAATAAAAAAGAAACCCAATGGCGAAAAGGAAGCCATTGGGAGTATGTTTATTGTTTTGTCAAAATAACCGGTCCATTAGCTGTAATAGCTATAGTATGTTCATATTGTGCTGATAGACTTCCATCAACTGTTCGTGCTGTCCATCCGTCTAAATCAACCTTGGCATGATACATGCCGATATTTAACATTGGTTCAATTGTAATAACCATTCCCTCTTTAAGAGGTGTCCCTACTTTTGGAGGACCATAGTGGGGAATTTGAGGTAGTTCATGCATTTCTTTTCCAATTGCATGCCCGACAAAATCTCGAACTACGCCATACCCTTTAGCTTCTGCGAACGTTTGAATGGTATGAGAGATATCTCCCACTCGGTTTCCAATCACCGCTTGTTCTATTCCTATGTATAAGGCTTCTTCTGTTGTTTTTAATAAGTTTTTTGCATCTGCTGAGACATTTCCTACGGGATAAGACCAGGCAGAATCAGCAAGCCATCCATCTAAGTTTACTACCATATCTATCGTAACAATATCTCCGTCTTTTAAGATTGTTTTGGAAGGGAAACCGTGACAGATCACATCATTTATGGATGCACATGTTGCAAAAGGATAACCATGATACCCTTTTTGTTCAGGAGTGGCGCCTCTTTGTAAAATAAAGTTTTCGGCAAACACATCAATTTCTTCGGTAGTAATGCCTGGTTTGATTAATTTTTTTATTTCTTTATGACAATCTGCAAGAATTTCTCCTGCTCTTTTCATTTTTGCAATTTGCTCTGGTGTTTTTAAATGAATCAATTGTTTTCCTCCTTTAATCTCCATTAATTATAACCTAGATCAACAAACTAGCCTAACTTTTCCTATAATATGCACTACTCTTTCTATCTTCATTTAGGGCTATTCTAATTATTTTATGAATATTCCTGATTGGCTGTATAAACTTGTCTTTTTTGGAAAAAATGGAGGCTATATAGAATGGAGGGTCAATAGATGAAACGCATCATATCAATGTTAATCATTACCTGCTTTATGACATCAATTTTGGCACCAAGCACATTAGCAGCTGAGAAAAAGCAAGAGCTAGTTGATAATGTAAAATCAGCCATTTTAATTGATCGTGATACAGGAACAATCATGTATGAAAAAAACAGCGAGGAAAAGCTTCCCCCAGCAAGTATGACGAAAATAATGACAATGCTTCTTATTATGGAAGCGATTGATCAAGGTAAATTAAAGCTAGACGAGAAAATTCGTACAAGTGAGCATGCGGCATCTATGGGAGGCTCGCAAATTTTCTTAGAACCAGGAGAAGAAATGACAACAGAGGAAATGCTAAAAGGAATTGCTATTGGTTCAGGAAATGATGCAGCAGTAGCTGTTGCAGAAAGACTAGCAGGCTCTGAAGAGGAATTTGTTCATTTAATGAATAAAAAAGCAAAAGAATTAGGCTTAGAAAGTACTCAGTTTCAAAATGTGACAGGGTTGCCGGTAGCAGATCATTACAGTTCTGCAAAAGATATGGCGCTTATGGCTAAAGAGCTATTGAAATATGAAGATATTACAAAATTCACCGGTACCTATGAAGATTATTTAAGGGAAGATACAGATAAAAAGTTTTGGCTCGTTAATACGAATCGTCTTGTGAAGTTTTACCCAGGAGTAGACGGATTGAAAACTGGATTTACAGCTGAAGCTAAATACTGTTTAACAGCAACTGCTATGAAAAATGGAATGCGAGTAATTGCAGTTGTTTTCGGTGCGCCAACATCTAAAGAAAGAAATGCTCAAGTAACCAAAATGCTTGATTACGCATTTAGTCAATATGAAACACATCCATTGCATAAACGAGAAGAGGCAATTGGTAAAGTAAAGGTAAGCAAAGGTTCAGAAAAAGAAGTAACGGCGGTAACTAGTGAACCTATTTCCATCCTAACGAAAAAAGGGGAGCAAATAGATAAGTTAGAAAAAGTAATTACCATGAATAAAAACTTAAAAGCTCCCATTCAAAAAGGACAAGAAATTGGAGAAATTACGTATAAGCAAGATGGTAAAACATTAGTTACAAGTCCATTGGTTGCTCAAAAAGAAGTAAAACAAGCAAAATGGTGGACGTTATTTAAACGATCAGCAGGTATGTTTACAAAAACAGAATAATCTTTTTTCCATCTTGTCGAAATAATTTGTATTCCTTCTTTTTTTAGCGAATGAACACTAGTTTTGTCTGTGGAGAAGGAAAAGCTATATAAATCTAGAATAGTTTCTTTAAACCAAATAAGGAGGCTATTCTTGTGAGTCTTAATATTGAGTTGGAAGTAAAGAACAATGTACTTTGTATACGTCTATCTGGGGAATTGGATCATCACTATGCGGAAGAATTGCGTACAAAAGCAACTTCTGCCATAGAGAGCTATAATATTCGTCACATTGTGTTAAATCTTGAAAACTTAACATTCATGGACAGTTCTGGCTTAGGTGTTATCTTGGGCAGATACAAGCAAATAAAGCAGCTTGGAGGAGAAATGGTAATTTGTGCTATTTCCCCTAGTGTACAGCGCTTATTTGATATGTCAGGTATGTTTAAAATTATGAAGCTAGAAACAAATGAAGAATTTGCCCTACAACGATTGGGGGTAGCTTAAAATGAGAAATGAAATGCATATTCAATTTAGTGCTCTGAGCCAGAATGAATCGTTTGCACGTGTGACGGTAGCAGCTTTTATAGCCCAGCTTGATCCTACAATGGATGAATTAACAGAAATTAAAACAGTTGTATCAGAAGCAGTGACAAACTGCATTATTCACGGATATGAAAATGATCCAAGTGGAATTGTTTATATTTCGGTTATATTAGAAGATTCATACATTGATTTAACGATCAGGGATGAAGGGAAAGGAATTTTCGATGTAGAGGAAGCAAGACAGCCATTATTTACGACAAAGCCAGAGCTTGAACGATCTGGTATGGGATTCACCATCATGGAAAACTTTATGGATGATATCGAAATTCAATCAAGTCCAGATAGCGGAACAGAGATTCGTCTGCGTAAGCATTTAATGAATAGCAAAATGCTAAGCAATTAAGGAGAATCGTCTATGGATGTGGAGGTAAAGAAAGATAAGAAGGAAACGTATCTAAAAGACCATGAAGTCAAAGACTTAATAAAACGAAGCCAAGATGGAGATCAGTCAGCAAGAGATACAATCGTTCAGAAAAATATGCGTCTTGTTTGGTCAGTCGTGCAAAGGTTTTTAAATAGAGGCTATGATCCAGATGATTTATTTCAAATTGGATGTATCGGTCTATTAAAATCAGTGGATAAATTTGATTTAAGCTATGATGTTAAATTTTCAACCTATGCTGTTCCAATGATTATTGGAGAAATTCAACGATTTATCCGTGATGACGGAACAGTAAAGGTAAGCAGATCGTTAAAAGAATTAAGCAATAAAATTCGTAAGGCGAAGGACGAATTATCGAAGCAATACGGCAGAACACCAACAGTTGGGGAACTTTCTGAGTTTTTAGATATACCTCCAGAAGATATCGTTCTCGCGCAAGAAGCAGCAAGAACGCCATCCTCCATTCATGAAACAGTTTATGAAAATGATGGGGATCCTATTACTTTATTGGATCAAATCGATGATGGCAATGAAGGCAAATGGTTTGATAAGATTGCTTTGCAGGAAGCAATCCGTGAATTAGATGAAAGAGAACGTCTGATTGTTTATCTAAGATATTATAAAGATCAAACACAGTCAGAAGTAGCAACAAGGCTAGGTATTTCTCAAGTGCAGGTTTCTAGGCTAGAAAAAAAGATTTTACTGCAAATGAAAGATCAGATGGATTTATAAATGGGAAAGTCGGCAAATCTCCATATAGGAGGATTGTCGACTTTTTTATTTGGCTTTACGTAAGAAATGAACAGCAATATATTGAGAGGAATGGATCGAGAGTAGGAGTATTATATGGTTGAAGAAAAAATTACCACTTAGAAGTCCATCATATTTTATAAAAGATTATCGAATACTACATTTAATAGGAAAACAATGTGTGTTAGGACGTGGAACTTATGGCAGAGACGATATATATTCGGATGAGGCATCGTATTCAAAAAAAGTCAGATGAACGGATATTCCTACAGGATCTTGCGCAAATCATTGCCACAGATGAACTGCTGTCGTCACTAAAAAATGTATGTCTTTACCATATAACAGAACAGGATAAGAATATTATTATCATAGACAGTACACGACTTATCCGTGAGATAAAAAAGCGATATAAAGACCTGGAAATTCAATTGATTGGCCCTGCGCAAACAATTATAGAGGTAGTTTTTGAAAAGAAAAAAGTAGCCCTTCCGTTTTTTATACTAGTGTGGTTGTTGCTGTTTATTGGGTCTGGATTGACGATTATGAATTTCCATGAAGATGTAAGTATGCAGACGGTTCATCAGCGCATTTATATGATGATTACCGGTAAGGAAATAGAAAAACCATTAATTTTTCAAATACCTTATTCAATCGGATTAGGACTTGGAATGGTAATATTTTTTAATCATGTTTTTAAAAAGCGCCTAAATGAAGAGCCGAGCCCGTTAGAAGTAGAAGTGTTTAACTATCAGCAGTCCCTAGATCAATATATGATTATGCATGAAAATAAAGAAAGTATTAAAAAAGTAGATGATCATTAGTATTCTTTTTGTGATTTTTGTAGGGCTAGCCTGGGGAATTACGGTTGGTGCTGGATATGTTGCTTTTTTAACTGTATTTGGCATTATTCCTAGGCTGACACAATTGACTAAAACCTTCAGTAAAATCTATGCATATGAATGGGCTGCTGTTTTAGGAGCTGTTTTAGGTACAATCGCATTTTTACAAGAACCTACTTTTTCTTTACCGGCTTTTCTCCTTATTCTAATAGGATTGGCAGATGGAATATATGTGGGAATGATTGCGGCCGCATTAACAGAGGTTTTAGATGTTTTTCCCCTTTTAGCTAAAAGAATTGGAATTGACGATCGATTATTAATTTTAATGATGGCTCTTGTTTTTGGTAAGATCTTTGGCTCCTTGTTTCATTGGATCTATTTTATTCCATAATATTAGAAACGGAAAGGAAGTATAAAGAATGAATAATAGGAGAAAAGTAATCCTTATTACAGATGGAGATGAGTATGCCAAAAGAGCCGTTGAGATTGTAGCAAAGGAAGTAGGCGGGAGATGTATATCTACTTCATTTGGTAATCCTAGCCAGCATAGCGGCAAGGAAATTTTAAGTCTTATTAAGCAAGCCAAACAGGATCCGGTGTTAGTTATGTTTGATGATAGTGGGTTTGTTGGAGAAGGTACTGGTGAAAAAGCATTGAAATACATAGCTACACATCCTGATATAGAAGTGTTGGGAGTTATTGCAGTGGCAAGCAGGACGAGAAGAGAAGAATGGACGAAAATTGATGTTGCGATTGACCAAGATGGAGAACTGACTCCCTATGGTGTCGATAAATATGGAATTCCTGAAATCGAATTGGGAAGAGTGAATGGAGATACTGTATATGTCTTAGATGAGTTAAACTTACCACTTGTAGTTGGGATTGGCGACATTGGGAAAATGGGGAAAAAAGATTCTTATGAAAAAGGAGCACCGATTACGAGAAAAGCAGTTGAATATATATTAGAAAGAAGTGGTTTTTATGAGCAGTAAGACTGAAAAAAAGGTGCAGATATACGAAGATTTAGATAATGTGGAAAAATATATGAAAGACCGGGTCGGACTTGGTACGAGTTTTGATTTAGGAGTCCGCAAAATAAAGGTAATGCAAAAACAAGTCCATTTATATTATGTGAATGGATTATGTGACAGTGTCTTAATTGCTGAATTATTAGAACAGCTATTATTCTTAAATGATACAGATAGAAAATCACAAGCTAGAAATATATTTGATATTGTGGAAAATCAACTTGTTCATCAAAGTGTACAGCCGATTGAAAAAATGGATGAATTAGTAGATCAAGTACTTTCAGGATTAATTGCCATTGTGGTAGAAGGCTATAATCATGGGTTAGTGGTAGATGTCAGAAGCTATCCAGGAAGAATGCCACAAGAACCAGACACAGAAAAGGTAGTTCGTGGTTCACGAGATGGTTTTGTTGAAAATATTATCGTAAATACAGCCATTACAAGAAGAAGAATTAGAGATGAGCGATTACGCTTTGAAATTATGAGAGTAGGAGAGCGCTCTAAAACAGATATTGCTGTTGGTTATATTGATGGAGTAGCAGATCCTGATTTAATTAACATTGTCATAAAAGAGCTGAAAAATATTAAAGCAGATGGATTAACGATGGCGGATAAAACAATTGAGGAATTTTTATTAAAGCAAAGCTATAATCCATATCCTCTAGTTAGATATACCGAAAGAGCGGATGTAGCGGCGACTCATTTATTAGAAGGACATGTGGTTATCTATGTAGATACATCCCCAAGTGTCATTATTACACCAGCAACCTTTTTTCATCATTTACAGCATGCAGAAGAGTATAGGCAAGCACCATTAATTGGTAGCTTTATAAGATGGGTTAGATTTTTAGGTGTTTTTGCTTCGATTTTTTTCCTTCCTCTTTGGTTTTTAGTTGTATTAGAGCCATCCTTATTACCAGAGCGACTATCTTTTATTGGACCAAATGAAACAACAAATATTCCAATTGTCGTCCAAATCTTTATTGCAGATCTAGGATTAGAATTTTTGCGGATTGCAGCCATTCATACGCCAACACCACTGTCAACCGCAATGGGACTAATTGCCGCAGTTCTAATTGGACAAATCGCAATAGATGTAGGTTTATTTGTTCCAGAGGTTATTCTTTATGTGTCAGTTGCGGCAATTGGTAACTTTGCTACACCTAGTTATGAGTTAGGAATAGCGAACAAACTTGTACGATTAATTTTATTAATAGTTGTAGCAATATTCCATACACCAGGTTTTTTTATTGGAATAACTGTCTATCTTTTATTTCTAATCCGGACAAGAACATTAAATGTCCCTTATTTATGGCCGTTTATCCCTTTTTATCCAAAAGCCTTTGCACAAATTCTTTTACGCCGTACGGTTCCAGGTAACAGAATTAGACCTAGTCATTTACATCCACAAGATCGTTTTAAGCAGCCGTAAGCAAAAAAAGAGGCAATTTGATTCTTGAATAGTAGTGAGCGAGAACGGGCAGATTATTTAAAGCTCCTTAGAGAGTGAATAACTGTCCGTTCTCTTTGGTAAAATTAGATGATCAGCTATTGAGAATTGCCTGAAATTATGGTACATTTGGATAATTAAAGTGAGCTAATAATAAAGTGAAACTTCAATCAATTGGCATTTTACCTAACTTGAAATGTTAGTTGAATGAATCGTTTTTTACGAGCTGTATTCCTCTTCAATCTTTTTAAATCGTGATTTGATGGTGAGTGTTATGGCCTTCCTGGCGGGATAGAAATAAGTTTCACAAACAGACAAGTGCTTTCTTTAGACTGTCTGTTTGTGATTAGGAGCATTTATAATATTTTATGGAAGAATAGAGGGGAATCAATGCACTATTACGGAACTTCAAAAGTAAATGATGCTGGTCATCTTGAAATAGGTGGCGTAGATACGCTTTTATTAGTCAAAAAATTTGGAACACCAGTTTACATTTATGATGTTGAATTAATTAGAGAAAGAGCTAGAGGGTTTAAGCAAACGTTTGACCAATTAGGTGTGAAAGCGCAAGTTGCTTATGCAAGTAAGGCCTTTTCTACGATTGCAATGGTTCAGCTAGCAAATGAGGAAGGCTTATCATTGGATGTTGTTTCTGGTGGTGAATTATATACAGCTATTGCTGCTGATTTCCCTGTAGAAAGAATACATTTTCATGGGAATAATAAAAGTAAAGAGGAGCTATTGATGGCAATCGATTATAAGATTGGCTGTATTGTCGTTGATAACTTTTATGAACTTGAAATGCTTCATCAATTATGTGAAGAAAAAAAGACAAAAGTGTCTATTCTTTTAAGGGTAACTCCTGGCATTGAAGCACATACGCATGACTATATATTAACAGGGCAGGAAGATTCAAAGTTTGGATTTGACTTGCAGAATGGACAAGCAGAGGCCGCTTTGTTGAAGGCGAAAGAGTCACCATTTTTAGAAGTTTTAGGACTTCATTGCCATATTGGCTCCCAAATTTTTGATACAACAGGTTTTGTACTTGCTGCAAAAAAAATAATGGCGCATTTAACAGATTGGAAAGCGAAGCATGAATTTGAGTCACAGGTCTTAAATTTAGGTGGTGGCTTTGGTATTCGCTATACAGAGGAAGACCAACCAATCAAGCCCGCTGAATATGTAGAAGTAATCATTAAGGAAGTTAAAGAACAAGTAAGCTATCTGAATATGAAAATGCCAGAAATATGGATTGAGCCAGGAAGATCTCTTGTAGGAGATGCTGGGACTACACTATATCAAATTGGTTCACGAAAAGAAGTCCCAAATGTCAGAAATTATTTAGCGATTGATGGAGGAATGAGTGATAACATTCGTCCTGCTTTATATCAAGCAAAATATGAAGCGGTTCTTGCAAATAAGCCTCTACAAACACCAGATGAAACAGTTTCAATTGCAGGGAAATGCTGTGAATCAGGTGATATGCTTATTTGGGACTTGCCTTTACCAAAGGCGGATGACAAAGATGTCCTTGCTGTATTCTGTACTGGTGCGTATGGGTATTCCATGGCAAATAATTATAATCGGATTCCAAGACCTCCAGTAGTTTTTGTGGAAAACGGGGAAGCAAGATTAGTAGTGAAAAGAGAAACATTTGAAGATTTATTACGATTAGATTTACCGTATAAAGAAGCTGCTTCTTTAAAAAAATAGAGGTTGGAAAAAATTAATTAGCCAATCTATAAAGACGAAAAATCTCAAATATAGTGCTTAATTAAAACTACTTTCTCATACTGGTTGAATCAATTTCATAAATTTAACGCTTAGAGCCTTAAGGTCTCAGAGACACAAAAAAAGGAGTACCTCCCCAAAATGTCGAATTTAGTAAGCACCACACAAACTAATAAGA
>NZ_JBQKKM010000042.1:0-43681 GCF_052116745.1 Niallia sp. Sow4_A1
TTGGGATGTGTTATCTACGGAATAAGTGAACTATAACATATTTGGGATAGTGTTATCTATGAAAAAAGCGGAACTATAACATATTTGGGATAGTGTTATCTATGAAAAAAGCGGAACTATAACATATTTGGGATAATGTTATCTATGAAAAAAGTGGAACTATAACATATTTGGGATAATGTTATCTATGAAAAAAGTGGAACTATAACATATTTGGGATAGTGTTATCTATGAAAAAAGCAGAACTATGACATATTTGGGGTAGGCAAGTTTAAGATATTACCAATTAGAATATTCTGAAATATAACAGTTAATAATCTTTTGTTATATTTCACTTTCTTTTCTCTGAAAATAATGTCATAATTTGTTTAAGATTACAAACTTGTTAGTAGGTGATAGTTTGATAGAAACAAAGCAAGTTGAATTTAAAGTAAATGATCTAATCATCCAGTCTAATGATTTAATAGAGGCTTATTATGATAATGAATTAACCACTTTAGAGCATAAGTTTATTCGATATGTTGCTAGTAAAATTAAGAAAAATGATTCCCAATTTCCAGACTACACAATTACTGTTAAAGAATTTGCAGAAGTCATGAATGTTAAAGGAAATAATTATCATAGTCAGGTAAAAGAGTTAGCTGATGATCTAACAAGAAAAAGAATAAAGATTCGCTCGTCTAATGATAAAATGGGATGGTTTCCATGGTTTAGCGCTATTATATATGATAATGGTACTGTTCATGTTTCTTTTAATCCAATAATTAAAGATTATTTAATTAGCTTAGACAGTAGATTTACAGGATATTCATTTGATGATATAAAAAAATTAAAAAGTGGATATACAGTGAGAGTTTATGAACTGTTAAAACAGTATGAGAAAATTGGAAAAAGAACAATAGAGCTAGATGAACTTAAAAGGATGATTGGAGTAGGGGATAAGTATCCTGTATACGGGAATTTCAAACAACGAATATTAAATGTTGCAAAAAAAGAATTAGAAGCAACTGGAGAATTATACTTTTCTTTTAAAGAAGTCAAACAAGGTAGAAAAACAGTAGCAATAGATTTTAATATTCATAAAAAAAGTCCTAAACAACAGACTCCTCTTTCAAAAGAAGCACAAGAATTTATTGAATCAGTAAAGAAATCTCTATATATTCATGGTATCGCTATTTCTGATAAGAAAATTCTATCCTGGAAAAAGTATGGAATAGAATTAATTTTAGAAGTTTTGGAAGAAATAAAGCATAGAGACATTGAAAATTATGAGAATTACATATCAAAAGTGTTAAAAAGTAAGTATGAAAATAAAGATGTTGATCCTGATATAGGAAAAGAGGAAAATACTAGCAAAGAAGTAATAGATGATATAAATGAAATAGATGAATCTCTATTAAATCTTGCTCGTCAAAACATCGTTGCAAAATATGCGCCTGGTAAGGAATTAATTCCAGATTATTTTCTAGAAAAAGAAGTAATTCCATTTTTCATGAAGTTCATGAACGTTAGTGAAAAAGTTGCAAGTGAATTATGGGAAAAATATAAAACAATTATTATGTATCAAATTAAAACCAAAAAAGATGAACAATTACAGAAACGATATAATAGATAACATAACAAAAAATAACTCAATGGGACTACCCCAAATATGAAGGTAAATCAAAGTTACCTAATATTTGGAGTAGTCTTTTTTGCGAAGGAGACTGAATAATGAGAAAGGAAAGAATACATTCAATTGATATTATAAGAGGATTTGCAATCTTAGGCATAGCTTTTGCAAATATATTACCACTAAGTGGTCCTCATTTATATGAATCCTCTCCAAGTAGTATTTGGATGGATCCTATTGATAAACTAGTAGAATCGATTTTATTTATCTTCGCTGAAGGTAATTTTTATTCCCTCTTCTCTATCCTTTTTGGTTTTAGCGCAATTATTTTTATGGAGAACGCAGAAGACAAAGGATATAATCCTTACTATTTATTCTCAAAGAGATTATGGATACTGTTTGCAATTGGAATTTTACATGCCTTTTTTATCTTTTATGGAGATATACTCATGATATACGCAGTAATAGGTTTGTTCTTACTTCCTGTTTATAAAGTTCCAGGACGTATTATAATGATAATGATTGGAATATTTATGGTTCCAATATTGTTTGAATTAATTAAGATACTGTTATTAGATTATCAAATTGCTGGTGTTGACTATAACTTATTACAAAATATTATCATTAATTATCAAACAGGGGGAAGAATTGGATTATTACAAAATACCGTCGATTGGTTAACGATTTACTCTATAGGAAATCTTCCAACTTTGTTCTGTAGTATTTATCCAATGTTTTTGTTAGGGATGGTGTTAGGTAAAAATAAAGCATTGATCATAGATATTAAAGGAATTCATAAATTAATGTGGGGTATAAGTGGTAGTATCGGGATAGCAATAAAAACATTAGCGATAATATATTCAGACTCCTACTTTTTATTAAGACTTTCCGAAACTTTTGGTAATATAAGCATGTCCATATTTTATGGTTTATCAATTCTGTTATTAATTAAAATAACAGGGAAGCGCTTCAAATTAGTTGCTAATATCGGAAAAACATCTATGAGTAATTATTTATTTCAAACAACATGTTGTTTTTTCATGTTTAAAGTATTTAAGTTATATGCAAAAGTTTCACCTGGTCATTTAGTCTTTCTTTCTATGGCTTTCATCTTCATACAAATATTATTAAGTAATTGGTGGTTAAAAGAACATAAGCAAGGACCCATTGAATCGTTATGGCGTAGATTAACTTATTATAAAAGGACTCCTTTATATAATAGGGTTGATAAGAAATAGATATAATAGTAGAATAAAAATGTAACTATTTTATATTTTCAACATTTTAGCAGCCTTTTATTGGCTAGCAGTTTCGATATTAAACGCAGCGTCCTTTGGGATGATTTATTGAGTATTACACTTTTTGTGTAATTCATTAAACCATCTCTCAGGGCGCTTTTTTGCGTTTTATATAAATAATATATTGAGAGGATGAAGAAAAATGATGAAAGAAACAATTAGTAAGGGACCAGTTTTTCAAGGAAATGTATTTGAGGAAAGTAAAAGAAAAGCGGAAAAAATTATTGCTAGTAAACCAATCTTACATTCTCGTCATAGTATCGAGATTATTTTGCCAGATGGGGAACGAAGAATATTTAAAGCTAAGTCAGTGTCTAAAGAAAATGCCTTTAATGAATTTTTAGTTTTTATTGAGTGTTTAGAGCAAGGAATTAACTCAAAAGTAATGTGGAGGTATAAAGGCGATAAGGTTTATCATTTTAGTACACTTATCAACGAAAAACCTTCTACAATTAAACGCTTAAAGAAAGCGATAATGGGATATTTTTTTGATATTGAATAAATATCTATGAGGGCATTTACATTTAAATAAGAGAGGTAGATTTATAATGAGTAGATATAACGACGCAAAGGAATATATAAATTTTTTCGGGGAGAATGATACTAGTTTTCCACATTTATTGGCTATTATTGTGGGTGAAAACGTATGTGACTCAACAATCGATATACTAGGTGAGTTAGGTTTGAGTGGGATTTCTCAATTATCTGAAGAGGAACTATTGAATTTAGAAGGAATAACCACTGAAACCTTATTTAGAATAAAAGCATTAAATGGAATTTTAAATATGGTACCAAAATTTGATTGGCAATCAGAATTTAAAATATCTACCAAATTTGATGTAGTTGAATATGTGAGAGACATTCGTTATAAGCAGGATTCACAACTAGATCTTTTATTTTTAAATAAGAATAATGTGGTAATAGGCAGACAAAATATTATTAAAGGGACTAGAACACTCAATAAGGACTTAGTTCATTTGGCTTTTCGACAAGCCATTAAAAGAAACGCTTCGAAGATCGTAGTCTGTAGTAATGAACCTGCAGGTTATGCAGTTTTAAAAGATGAAGACTATTCTTTATTCGACTATTTTGTATCCATATCCAATCTTGTGAATATTGAGGTAATTGATCATATTATTTTGGGTAAAAAAATGTGCGTTTCAGTTGCGGAAGGAATTTCGAAACAATCCAAAGGAGAGTTAGCATGAAAAACCAATGTAACCTAATCGGCCGTTTGAGTAGAGATCCATATTTAGCTGGTACAGAGGAAAATCCAGTCTGTTTTATGACACTTGCTGTAAATCGAAATTATAGAAATCAGCAAGGTGAAAGAGAGGCGGATTTTATTCCAATTAAAGCTTTTAAAGAGAAAAAGTTAGCTACCACTTGTCATAATAATTTACAAAAGGGGAGTTTAATTGCTGTTACTGCACGTTTGCAAGCTAAATTTAAAGATAATAAAACGGAAATAGAAATCATTGCAGACGATATAGTCTTTTTGGAATCAGGAAAAAAGAGACAAAAGTCTGAGGATGATGGAGAGTATAATCACGAATATTCAAATGATTATTCTAGTAATTATGAGAATTATCATCAAGAGGATAAAATGCCTTGGGAAAGGTAATATCGAGTAAACGTTCATTCTATTAGAATGGGCGTTTTTTCATGATTAAAAATAGGAGGAAACAACATGTCTCATATAGGTAACAAATGTGCGACACGTTGAGCTATAAATGACATTAAAAAAAGTCGTGAAAAGCTCGGATATGGGATTGCAAATTCATATCTAACTGTCATTCCAAACTATGAAATGAGGGAACTAACCACCCCGAAGCATAGTCACTAAGACTCCTACATGCGTCAACTCCCTCCGAAGGATTTGAGGTGTGAAGCTAGGTAAAGTCGATTGAAGTTGGTCCCAATGCTGTTATATGTAATGGTTCAACGATAAATCGGGTGTCTATAAAATATATATGGTGAGAATGTCCTTGTAACTGACGAACTTTCGAATGTACACAACTATAACCTAGATGATTAGGAATAATCATCGCCGTATAAAGCGGTACTTGTGAGGATGAGTAAGAATGTTTGTTATGAAAATCCTTAGCAACAAAGAAGGGTTGCTCCAGCAAGTAGTTGTAAAGAAAGCACCTAAGTATATATGAACAGATAGGAATGATTGGAACGTGGAAAGCGAGTAACGTGGAGGTTCGGAGACTTTTGAAGCGTTCATACGGAAAAGAGCAAATCTATAACGTGTGTTAATACTCGTGATGGTGGTGGCATGGTACCGAAGAAACAGGGATAACAAACTGTGGAGGGAAGGCCACTAGTCTAACGGAATTAAACAGAAAATTACTAGGGTAAGCAATCGGTTAGGACAAGTAGGCAAAATCCTTTTAAAGGAGAGTAGCGAACTTACCAATGAATGATAGTGTAAGATATTCCGAATATTATTTAATGCAACCAATTTTTGATAATCTATACGCCAAATCAAAAGAAAATTTTTCATTTTCTAATCTCTATGAACTAATTATTAGTAGAGACAATCTACTTTTAGCATATAGAAATATCAAATCCAATACGGGCAGTAAAACTGTTGGAACAGACGGATTAAGTATCAAAGATTATAAAATAATGGATGAAGCTACCTTTATCAATAATATCCGAGAAAGGTTAGCCAACTTCCACCCTAATAGTGTACGTCGAGTTTTCATTCCTAAAGCTAATGGAAAGGAAAGACCGCTTGGCATACCTACAATGGAAGATAGACTTATCCAACAATCCATAAAACAGATACTTGAACCAATATGTGAAGCGAAATTCTTTGAACATTCCTACGGTTTTAGACCAAACCGCTCAACACATCACGCTCTTGCAAGGATGCTAAACCTTATAAACGTAGGGAAAAATCATTATGTTGTTGATATTGACATTGAAGGATTCTTCGATAACGTCAATCACAACAAATTGATTAAACAACTATTTTCTTTAGGTATTAAGGACAAAAAGCTCCTGGCAATTATTAAAAAGATGTTAAAAGCCAATATTGAAGGTGAAGGGATACCAAACAAAGGTGTTCCACAAGGTGGAATACTTTCCCCTTTACTCTCAAATGTCGTTCTAAACGAACTCGACCATTGGGTAAGTGACCAATTTGAAACCTTCGACATTAGCAAACTAGGAAGTAAAGATACTCGTAAATACCGCTTTTTGCAGACCAAAACAAACATGAAGCAAGGCTTTATTGTTAGGTACGCAGACGACTTTAAAATCATCACAACTTCATATAATGAAGCGAAAAGATGGTATTTTGCAGTACAAAATTTCCTTGAAAAGAGACTAGGTTTAAATATCTCGAAAGAAAAATCGAAGATAACTAATCTCCGCAAAAGAAAATCCGAATTTCTTGGATTCAAAATTAAAGGGGTTAGGAAAGGAAAAAGAATCGTAGCACATAGTTTCATCAGCGATAAAAAGAAACAAGATATTATACAATCCTTACGCGAAAGAGCTAGAACACTATATCGTTCTAACACCCGAAAAGAAGCATATGAATACAACTCTTATATTAGAGGAATTCATAACTACTTTTCTGCTGCATCGCACGTTAGCGTTGATATGAAAGAAATTGCCTACAAAACTTACCGAACTATATGGAATAATCTTTCAAAAATTAGTGAATCAGGCAAATGTGAAGTGAAAGGATATGAAAGATACAATTACACTACCTTTTCCATCAAAGAAGTACCTTTAATTCCTGTTTCAGCGGTGAAATCTATCGTGGTGAAACAATTTCAACAGGATATTAATGACTACAGTCCGAAAGGTAGAGAGCTAAATAGTAAAGTCAATCTCATGTATAACATTCAAAAAGCTGTGCAACAACTAGCGAAAACTTACATTGAGAAAAGAAGCATTCAATACAATGATAATCGTGTCTCAAAGTTCAGTGCCAGTAAAGGCAAATGTTTTGTTACAGATGTGGACCTAACTAGAGACATTCACAACTATCATTGCCACCATATTACACCTATATATTTAGGTGGAACTGACGAATACGAAAATTTGGCTGTACTTCATAAATTTGCTCATATCTTGGTTCATGCTACGAAAGAGGAAACTATAGAAAAATATATGAGGTTGTTGAATATAAACGAATATCAACTAAAGAAATTAAACAAGCTTCGTAAAGCTTGCAAACTACAACCTATTAAAGACTAGTAAACTGTATAACCAGTTAGATGGGGCGCCGTATGAGGTGAAAGTCTCACGTACGGTGCTAACCGGGGGAAAAGTCGGAGATTACATCAAAGACTTACCTATCGGAACTAAAAGCAGGTTTTTTTGCAACACCTGAAACACAAGGTGAATATATCATTAAATTACTAAATGTAGAAGGTAGTGGTGTTTGGTTCGACCCCACTTGCGGAGAGGGAAAGATTCTAAATCAACTTGCAGCTGCCTTTAATAATGAAGAGACTATTATTAATACTTATGGAGTCGAACTTGATAGAAGACGTGCAGAACGCGCTTCAAAGCTTTTGAATCATTGTATAAATGCCCCTATAGAATCTATGGTAATACAAAATGAAGCTGTGTCATTCTTATTTCTTAATCCACCATATGATTTTGCATTAAAGGGGATGGATGATCCTTCAGCCAAAAGAAAAGAATGGGTTGAATTAGAAAGGAATTATAGATATTTAAAAGAGAATGGAATATTGATATATATTATTCCTTCATATCGTTTTGCTGATCAAAAAATTTCTAGGTTTTTAGCAACTAACTTTAATGAAGTTGGCATTATGCGATTTTCAAAAGAGGATTATGAAGACTATAAACAGTGTATTTTTATTGGAAGAAAAAAGGCAGGAAAATATAAAGGAATTAATGAAAAATTATATGATTTTTTATTAAGAATGGATTCCGAGGAATTTATATTAAAGAATGTAAATACGATTGATCAGATTGTAACTAGAGAATTTAAATGGAATGTACCAAGCGGTTATAAAAACTTATCTACATTTTATACAAAATTGGCAAATAAAGACGATTTTGTTGAAAGTATTAGAGAGAGTAAAGGATTCGAAGCTTTTATGAATAGAACCAAGCCACGCCAATTAAGTATAGGTGGAGAACCTATTCTGCCGCTTAATCAAGGGCAATTGTCTTTATTATTAGCAAGCGGAGCGATTAATGGTGAGCTAGGTGAAGGCGAAAATTATCATTTAGTACAAGGTCTTGAATCCGTTTCTAAAATTGTGGATGAAGAGGTAAAACATCACGACAATGGCAGCAAGACTGTAATAACTAAAACCAGAACAAAGAGGGATGTATCTGTAAAGATAATAACTCCAAATGGGATGATAAAAAAATTAGTGTGACGGTGATTGATATGATAAAAATTTTAGAATTATTCGGAGGTATTGGGGCCCCAAGAAAAGCTTTATTAAATCTGGGGGTTGATCATAAAGCTATAGATTATGTAGAGATAAAAGAAAATAGAGTACGTGCTTATAATGCTCTATATGACCATGCCCACAATCCGTTGTTGGATGGAATCTGAAGCCGGATGTCCTTATCCACGGATCTCCCTGCCAAGATTTTTCAAGGGCAGGATATAGAAAAGGTGGAAATATAAAGACTAAGTCTCGCAGTTCATTAATGTTTGAAACGCTTAAAATTATAGAAAATATGGGGAAGTGGAAACCAAAAGTTGTAATTTGGGAAAATGTAAAAGGCGTTTTAGATAGAGACCTAATTGGCCCGTTTAACTCTTATATTCAACAAATGCGTAAACTAGGATACACAAATTCTTTCGATGTTTTAAATGCTGTTGACTTTGGTATTCCACAGCAAAGAGAAAGAGTGTTTTGTATATCCATTTTTGGAAAAGAGGCATTTGACTTCAATAAATTAGAAAGAACCCCAATGCGTCATATTAGTGAATTTTTAGAGAATAAAGTAACTGGCTCTCAGTATTTGGTTAATGTTCCAAGTATGTTGAGTAGAATAGAAGAATTTAACCCAGTAAAGGAAACGGATAAGTACAAACGTAGATTATCCGTAATAGAAGATTATTGTTGGACTATAACAGAAAGACAAGATCGATGTCCTAACGCTGGAATTATTAGATTAAAAGATAAAGTGGGATATAGATATCTAACTGAAAGAGAAGTATGGAGATTAATGGGTTTTGATGATAAAGATTTTGAATTAATCTTGGAACAATTCCCTTCTAGAAAGGGTTGTAGAAATGCTACTCTTTACGAACTAGCAGGAAATAGTATAGTCGTCCCAATTTTAGAAGCAATTTTTAAAGTTATTCTAAAAGAGGATTTTGCAGAAGATTTACTAACAAATACAAAAGGGCAATTAGAGTTGATTATTTAATTAAATGGAAAAAACGGATTAGATCTAATATTCTAATCCGTTTTTTAGGAGGATATAAACATGAACTCACAATTAAGTATTTTTGATCTTAATATTAAGAAAGTTAAAGAAATAAGAACAGAAAAGCAAATTGATAAGAATGTTGCATATGACGTTGGAGACTTTATTACTGGTTCTAGAAAAGAACTAGATAAAATAAAAAGAAGATTTCAGGAAAATCATTCTGAGGAAGAATTAGAAAACATAGAAAAGCTTAATCCGCTTCTTTCAGAGGAATTAATAACCAAAAGAGAATTAACAAAATCTTTTTCTCTGAAGCTTGAAAAGGAAAATGGTGTAGAACCAGGAGTTGCTAAATTGAAGCAATTAATTATTAATAGAATAGATAAGGTTCCCGCTGTTCAAACAAAAGAGGGAAGAAGAGACTTTATGTTAGCAATCCAAAGTTTCTTAGAACTTATTAATAAAGTGAAAAAGTGGGACGATGTTTCAGACTTTATTGTTGGTTTTTCCAAAACGCTTATATTAGAAAGAAATAAAGAATCAGATACAAATTTCTTTATTTTAGGGAAAAGCTTCTTAAAATTTTTTCTGAGGGCAGGATATAAATCATCTATTAATACAGCATCAAAAATAAATACATGGGACGATATCTTTGGGAAAAAGGAAAATGGTGTAAAAGGTACAAAAAAGAAAAATAGTAAATGGGAAAGAGTATTACCAGAAAGACCTGATAGAAGAGGTGGGAAACCAAGCCCGGTAAAAAAACCAGAAGATTTGGTGGAGTTGTTTGGATTTCGAGGAGTGCAATTTGGCCATTATATGGATGATGAAAAAGGCATGGAGCATTTAGTTCGAGCTTCAGAAGCAATTTTGGATTTAGCAGATGTACTTGAAATTGATGTTACTTCTTTATCTTTAGATGGAACACTTGGACTAGCTTTTGGAGCAAGAGGAAGAGGCGGAAATGCATTAGGTACTTATGAGGCTCTATCAAGAGTTATTAATATGACAAAAAATAAAGGTTGTTTAGGAATTCTCGCCCATGAGCTATTTCATAGCATTGATCACTACATTTACATTAAAAGTAATAAAAATACAAGTAGTAGAGGATATGGAACAGAATGTAATACACTAGGTGAACAAATACCTTCTCAAATAAAAAGTGCATTAGAATATTTATCTGAGAGTTTAAGAGAAGGAAATGGAACAGCATATTTCATAAACACAAACAAAGATGATGTAACTTATAGAGGAGTTGCTTTAAAAAGAGATTATGAACGTTTTAACGGAGATATAGCATTAGCTATAAAAAAAGAATGTACTATTCAGCGAGAAAGCATAAATAGAAGACTTGATTTTTCTCAGTATTATGGAGCATCAGAAATTTCACTAAAGAAAGAAAAAGAAAAACTCAAAAGAAGGGCAAAAAGAGAAGTTAAAAAATATGCATTGGCTATGGCTTGGTATCATGAAAAAATTACTGGAGAAAGAGTTGAAAGAATACCTTATCCAACTGATAAATCACAATATTACCTAAATGCAATCGAGTTAGACAATGGAAATGAATCTAAATATTGGAGTAATATTATTGAAATGGCTGCAAGGGCGTTTGAAGCTTACATTGCAGATAAACTATCAGCAACTAATAGACGTAATGACTATCTAGTGTATGGGACATCAGATGAGATTGCTTTTCCTCAAGGAAAAGAGCGAGAAAAAATAAATAAAGCTTTTGATATATTATTTGATACATTAAAGATCAATGACATATTATAAATCAAAAAATATAAGAAACCCAAGATATCTAGCTCAAGATACCTTGGGTTTCTTTTTTATATAAAAATTACTATTAACTTCTTTATAACTCTAACTTTAGACCCTAACATTTTGTTTATTCTTTATATATACTTTATACTATAGTTTTATTATGATGATGGTAAATGATAACTAATAGCCAATTTAATTGAAGAGTGAATAAATAAATGGAGTGTCCAAAGGACTTTAAAAATAAAGTTGTTTTCTTCCTCAAAATGGTTATAATATAGGTAATATGTCATTAACGTTACAAAAGAATAGGAAATTTATAAAGAAATTCACTGTATACCGGAACTTTATTACTTAATATCTAAAGTGTAATAACAGCTAAGTAAACGTTGGTTTAGTTAGCTTTTTTTTGGTGAATTATATACTTTATTGAGAGATATCTATAGAAATTTATAAAATGTTTGTATATATAAGTTAAAATAAATAGAAGATGATATAAGAATGAGGGATATTAAGATGGAAAATTACTTATTAAAGCGGATAGGTTTTACATCTGAAGATAATTATGTGATTTTATATTCTTTGTTAAAGGAAAATTTTACAAATTGTAATGAAAATATAAGATCTAGTGTTTTACTTTCTATAATTCAAGAAAAACCTAAAAATAGATGTAAAAAAGTCCAAGAAGTAAAATTGCTAATTTCTAAGGAACAAGCCGATTACTTATTAAAAATTAATGAAGAAAAAGAGTTAATAAGAGAAATAAATTCCATCATATTGAAATAATTAATATCTTTGGAAATTAATCCTATTGAATAATTCCAAAAAGTATGTTTTAATAAATTCAATATTAATTACAAAGGGAAAAACCCTATGAAAAGGCCAAATTTCGATTTGGTATTTTGTCATAGGGTTTTTCCCTTTTTGTTTAATCCATAAACAAAAGCTTGTATGATAAAATAAAAAAACCCACCTAGATACAATTAAACTATCAGGCGCTAAACTGAAGTAGTTTAATTGAGTGAAAGCGGGAGTTTTCTAAACTTATATTCTTGAAAATATTTTAACATAAATATATGTTTTAGCAAGTAAAACTCCTTCTTTAATTTGTTTACTTGGGTTTACTTAGGAGGAACAATAGTGGAAGAAGAGTATTATAATTTAAAAGGTAAAAAGGATAAACTAAAGTATTTTCGATTAAAAGATACAGGTATGTTTACGCAAAGAAGTAAATTGATAAATATAGAGGATACTCAAGAATATAAAACCTATTTTTACCCAGAGCAAGATAAATTGATCTTTGAGGAAAATCAAGTTAGAAATTTTAGTTTAGACGAGCATGGAGAGTCTATTCCAGCAATTGATGGTGAGCTTACTATTTTTAATAACTATTTTTTTGACTTTTGGGGATTTTATCTGGGAGACGCCACACGATTATATGCATATTTAAAAAGACATGCTTATGGGGAAAAAGACTATGTGTATCCCAATTTTGAATTGATTTCAGAGAAAATGGATAAATCAAGAAAAACATTACATACCTATTTAGATATACTAGAGCATTACGGCTTTGTCTATAAGTTTAATGTAATAAATGAGTCTCGGAATAATATGGAAGAGAGTCCTATTTTTAAAGTCAGGAAACAAACTCCTTTATTATCTAAAAAGCTAATAGAGGGAGATAATAATATAATTATCCCTGAAAATGCACCTGCTCATGTAAAGAAAATGCTAAAAAAAGAGCGTGAAGGATTACCTCCTAGATTACGCAAAGAGCACGAAGTTTTTACCAAGAAGCATTTAAAAAACAAAGCGGATATCCTTCCAGAACAATTAGATTATGAGGAGATTTACAATAAATACTTACAATATAAAGATATACTTAAAAATATTCATAAAAAAGTTCAAAGTGAAGAAGTTGACCCATCTATTACCTATTCTGAAACAGAGGTACATTTAAAAAAGAATATGACACAAGATGAAAAACTGCTTTTAGCTGTTGTTCTAGAATCTGCACAAGCAAATATTTCTAAACCCTCTTTCGATACTTGGTTTAAAGATATCCTAATAAAAGTTCAAAATAATATTTTAACTATTTATGCACCGAACGAATTTGCTATGGATTGGCTAGAAGAAAGATATAAAGATAATATAGTAGAATGGGTGAATAAAACAGGTAGTTGGATCACTGACATAAATTTCTCCCATTATGAATTTTATAAGCAAGTTTAATTAATATTGTTAAAGACACAACTGTAATAATTGAGGGGGGAAGCTAGTTCTTCCCAATCTAATAAATGAAAAGGACCAGGATTGATTTCTGGTCCTTTTCTATATATTATTTACTCTCTTTTAACATGCAAAATAGCAGCACTTCTCTTAAACATCTCAACTGTCGTATAGTTTGATTTATGGACAGCAATAAATAAAAGCAGCTTCAGTATGTAATTATTAGAATATGCAGTAATTGCGGTATGAGAAAAAGCATATAAAAAATACGTCTACAGTTACAAAAATAGATTGTGACTACATTTCTATCTAAAATGTATGTGGAATGGGGATTCGTATGCTTGTAGAGGCAATATGCAAGGAAAAAGGGATTACTCAAACTCAAGTAATGAAAAGTGGAGAACCAAAGATAGGAATTAAAACCTTTTTGAAAAAATAAATACTCTTAAGGAAAAAAATATTATTGATGAGGCTCAAAAACAGGTTCTGCCCCAGATTAGAGACATGGGGAATCATACTGCGCATGAAATAAAAACACATGAAGTAAGAATATTAAAACAAGCTCTTCATGTTGTTGAGTTTGTACTCTATAACATATATGAGCTACCGAATATTACCATTATCACCAAGCCGTAGCGATGTAAATATTTCTTAATTCAAAACTATAAATAATGTTAAAGTAATCCACTAAAATTTCCGCATTATCAAAATTGTAATGGGGGTTGTAGTTTTTTCAAAGCGTTTTGTAAATTTCACAACACCCCATGTAAAATTTACAAAGCGGAAATATAATATGGGTTGTAAAAATTACAAGGCGTAATTATCTAACAATTTTCGCTTTGTAAAATTTTCAACCCCTATTGTGAAATTTTCAAGGTATTTATAGGTTGAGAAATTTACAAGGGGTGGTTGTAATTTTTGCAAGCAAATAAATACTAAGTTAATAAAAACAATTCTTTTAAAATATATATTATATAAGGGAAAACCAATTTTGTTATCTACTTGTCTTAAAAGAAAAGTAGGGATATAATACCACTATACAAATGTTTCGTACTTTTATTTTTTATTTGCAATCCCTTAAGGGATTAGCAGTCTTAATATAACGTTAACAGCCTTTGTGGTTGATGAAAATAAATAGCTTATAAGCTATTTATCTACATTAAATCACAAAGGCTTTTTTGTGTTATTTTAACGAAGCATTTGTACAGATGAATTCATAACAGAAAGGATTGAGAGAGGTATGACGACGAAAAAGCAATCTAAAAAGAGAAAATTAAAAGAGGGGACCAAGAATTCTAGGACCACCAAGGAACTAGTAAAACAAATCGAAAAGAAAGTAGAACAGGATGGATATTGCATTATAAAGCAGATTCATCATGGGAATGAAACTTACCATAAAATTTGGTGGTGGATGGAAATAGAATTAATGATTGGAGAATATGACGTAGCAGTTAACAAAGTTAAAGAAATAAAAGATATCAATATCGAAAATCGACAGAATCTACTAGATATTGTAGCAGGATTAGAAGGTAGCGTATCCCTTGTACCGCTTGTTAAAGATTAAACCAATCAGGAAGCACAATGTAATGGGAAATGAGATTATAACCACACACAAAGGTGAAAATATGAACATAGAAACTGTTCAGTTCTCGTATTTCAAATACAAAGATAGATATATAGAATATTGCGGTTATCAATACAACCAATATTGGTTTTTGATTCATAATTCAAAAAGATCCGAAGTAGTGTCTATATCTAATGAGCTTTGTCCATCTTTTGATACAGCAATGTCTTATTTATCTAAAATGTATATTGATAAAAAAATGAATTAATAAGAGGGAGGTGCCCTACCTAATTAGATAGAGGCATCGATGCTTTCTATTCTGATTAGGTAGAAAGCATGAAGGAAACTAAAACGATAAGTATAACAGAAGAGTTAATAGAAACACCAAAAATGATTGAAGTATATCTTGATGATGCATGGCAGACTGCTTTTTGCTATGGATTAGCCTATGAAAAACCAAAGCAAAATTGGCAAAGAGCAAAACTGCTTTTAACTATTATTGCTGGTAATGATTCTACTGTACAAGCTATGAAGGCTGCTATTGATATAGGATCAAGTGGTTTGTCTTTCGGAAACGGAGAGAAAGGCTTAACAGATTATACTTATACAAAAGAATTGGAACTCTATACAGAAAAAGGGAAATACGAAAAATTTCCAATGACTATTATTAATAATAGAAAAGCAATTGTTGTTGTTCATGATGAATTAATGGGAAATGATGATTATATTTTATCTTTTACTGGGGATCCAGCAGAAGACTTACGTACAGTTTTAGGCGGAGGCAAATTTGGACTACATATCCTACCCGAATGGAAAGATATTATTTTTCATGAATTTTTAAATATAGGAATTTTACAATCTGTAGATATTTACTTTGATTCTAAATTATTTCCAAAAGGATTTTCCTTATTTAAGTTACAAGCTACAGAAGAAGAGGTTGATAATTTAATCTCTAAAATGATTAAAGAGAAAAAGTTAAGATTCCGCAAAGAGGGTACTGGAACTGAAGTAGAAATGGTATCAGATTTGACAGAGTATATGCAACAAAATGTTGAGGGAATGATTAATAAAGTTAGCAGAGAGGTATCACCAATTCATAATCCTTTAGTGGATCATATTAGTCCTAAAATTAGTACTTATAAACGTGAATTGTTTCCAGTTCAAGCTCATGTAAGTACTGCTGTAGCGAAAATACTTGCTAAGAGTAAGGCTGTAATCATCCAAGGCGAAATGTCGACAGGTAGTGCGGCACGTTCCGCTATAAGTGCAGCTTAAACACGAAAAGCGGGGGCCGAATCTTTATAAGATTGGTTACAACTCTTTAATCGATTTACAGGGTGAAATCCCCTGTCATGACTAATATTCCAAGTCAAGTCATGTCTATGAGACTCCTACATGCGTCTATCATTCCAATGTGATAGAGGTCTGAAGCTAGGTGAAGTCGTCCTTGAAGCGAACTCGTTAAACGTGGATTTAGGGCGGTAGGCTTTAAAAACATTCTATGATGAGCGAAATCGAACCCTCGTATGTACGCTCCGTTAGACATTCCCCAACATAATAACGAGATATATGGTTGGGTAAAGCGTGAAGGTATTTCTCTCTTGCCTGTGGAGAAATTGCTTATATAGGTCTTTCCAGTGCCTATATAAGATTCATGAGAGTTAGGAATAGTCTACTCATGAACAAGTAGCGTCGGAGTATAGAGGGCATCTAAGGAATGTAAAAGAAGGGCTAGTTTAAAGGGAACGTGCGAGAGCCAATAAGCGGAGGCATTGGAGCCTAAGAAACTTATTGGAAGTCAGCGACACCATAGTACCTATAATGAATAGCCGTTTGTATCTTGCTATAAGTTGCTTCTGCAACGAAGTGTAAGAGAGGGTAGAAACTATTCTAGGGAAGGGTGTTAGTCGAGAAGTATTACACTAATGAGGAAAGTGTTCAAACGAACCATGTGAGAGTAAAAGAGTTAATTCATTTCGGATAGTCCATTCCTCTAATCAAGGGGGCGATCCACATAGAAATGAAGGATAATAAACAATTTCCGCAAAACGAAAAAGAGCTAAAACTAGCACTTGATAGTATGTACCGAATAGCCAAAGAAAGCAATAAACCTTTCTACAACCTTATTGAACTTATGAAGAACGAGCAGACTATACTGACCGCCATTCATAATATCAAGGGTAATAAAGGAAGCAAAACTGCTGGAATTGATGGTAAGACTATCGATTACTATCTTCAAATGGACAGAGATAAGTTGATGTCCCTAATTCGTAGGAATATCAATAATTATCAATCTAGTCCAGTAAGAAGAAAGTACATTCCCAAATCAGACGGTAAGCAACGTCCCTTGGGTATTCCTAACATGTTAGACCGCATCATACAAGAAATAACCAAAATTGTCATTGAACCCATAGCAGAAGCTAAGTTTTACCATTACAGCTTTGGTTTTAGACCAATGCGTTCAGCTGAACAAGCCATTGCTGAAACACTTGAACGTATTAGGAGAAGCAAAACCTATTGGGTAATAGAGGGCGATATTAAAGGATATTTCGATAACATCAATCACAATAAGTTGATTGAAATAATGTGGACATTAGGAATCCGAGACAAAAGAGTGCTTATGATGATTAAGAAAATGCTAAAAGCAGGAATTATGGAAGAAGGTAATGTCAAAGATAGCGTTAGTGGTTCCCCACAAGGCGGTATCATCTCACCTCTTCTGGCTAACATTTATCTTAATTTCTTTGATTGGGAGATTGCTAGAATGTTCCAAGAGCATCCTGCTAGGTATAAGGTCAAAGACGTTTCTCGAAATGGGTTACAACGTGTCCGTCAAAGACACGAAGATACATTTCTAATCAGATACGCAGATGATTGGGTTATCCTCTGTAAAAGCGAGGAAAATGCCAAAAGGATTCTCAAAAAAGTGGAAAAATATTTTAACCACCAATTGAAACTGGAGCTATCCAAGGAAAAGACCTTAATCACTGATGTGAGAACTAATAGGGTCAATTTCTTAGGATTCTGGATTTTTGCAGAAGAACATCGGCTTAGAAAAGGCAGCATACAAGGAAAAGCTATCCCTAATATGGATAAAGCCAAGGTGAAAATAAGGGAAATTAATAAAGATATTAAAACCCTTTATGACCACCGCGGTAATAAATCCAAACAGGTCGCTATAATCGAGAGCATCAACTCAAAGATCGTCGGTATAGCAAATTATTATAAAATCGCCAACGTATCTACTATATTTCAAGGGTTTGATAAACGTATTCATTACGCCCAATGGAGAACATGGTTGTTTATGAACAATCGTCGTGGACGGTATCATCAACTGACCACTCCAGCGGACACCCTTATAAATAGAAGAGACAGACATAAAGAGCAGAAAAGCAAGGTGTTCTTCGTTGAAGAGCATGGAGCCAAAGTAGGAATCACCAAATTTGCATTTACTCCTAAACGTAATGCAATGAAAGTGAATCTCTTAATGTCACCCTACACAGAAGAAGGCAGAAATATTTATAAACGGACAACCGGTAAACGTGAGGCATTAGAAAGACCGAATTTCTTCCAAGAGGATATTCCTTTCTATCAACTCAATAACCGTTATCCGATATATAATTTCGAATTCTATCTGAATAGAGAATATGCATTTAACAGAGATAGGGGAAAATGTAACTGTTGTAAGGTTCCGTTAAATGAATGGAATCTCAACACGCACCATAAGAACCCTAAACTACCGCTCATCAAAGTCAATAAGGTGATGAATCTAGTATCCTTGTGCAAAACATGCCATAAGCTGGTACACAACGAAAATCCTATTACCAATACAAAAGGTGGAAAGAAAATTGAGCAACTTAGAAAGTTGCTTAAAGAGGCTAAGTAAGTACGGCTTTCGAGTATAAATTAACTCTTATTCGTATTTTGAACAAATTAGTGTAATGGCGGTTATAGTCGTAATGCTATAACGGTCTTTTTGGAGAACTGAGACAACAGTTTGAAATAAGGCTTCCCGATGGAACGCCGTATGCGGTGAAAATCGCACGTACGGCGTGGGGCGGGGGAAAAGATGGAGATTACTTCAAAATCTTACCTATCGCACCCGAAATGGGTAGTGGCTACCTCAATCCTTGCGGATTGAGATGCCACACATAAAGTACTATTATGACTGCTGTGGCTGATGTACTATCGGATATGAAAAATAAAGAAGGATATCATAGTGTTTTAATGTGCCCACCTTCTTTAACTAAAAAGTGGCCAGAAGAGATTAAAGAAATAATTCCTCATGCTGAAGTGAGAGTAATTGAAAGAACGAGTCAATTAATTACTTATCATCGTGATTGGTTAATGAGTGGAAGAAAGAAACCAAAAAAACCAGTTTTTTTCGTTATATCTTTTACGACCATGAGAGGAGATTCATCTATCGTTCCGGCTGTTCAATTTAGTCAGAAAAAAACTAGTAAACAGCAAAGTGAAGATAGATTACCTTATCGATATGGTTATTATTGTCCTTCTTGTGGAAAGGCTCACCAGGTAATTGAAGATATAAAAATGATTCCTGATACGGATGAACCTTCTAAAGAAATAGAAGTGCGTTCTACAAGAACCATGGATAAAGACGAATTCGGAACTGGAAGAAGGCTCCAAAATACACAAAAGCCCGCAAATGCCTTTTGTTCAGAATGTGGAGAAAGCTTATGGACCAAGAAGGTAGCAACTCGTTATTCATCAATAAAAGAATGGTATGTATATGAAAAGAAATTGATTCATGCCATTAAAGAGGGAAATAAGAACTTATTAGAGCATATTCAAAGTAACCAAAAAGAGGTACCAAAAAAGCAGGGTCAACCACGAAGAGTTGCTAGTATTGAATACATTCGAAGAAAAATGAAAAATTTTTTTGATATTGCAATTGTGGATGAGATTCATGAACGTGTGACACGTTACCTTATAAGTGTCGCTTGATACGAAATAGGTGGTCTAAAGTAAATCTTTAGATACAACTGATATACCGATGTCGGGAATGAAAGCCGTCATGTTGAGCTGAAACCGACAGTCTGATACTCCTACACGCATATATCGTGATAGCGATAATTTGCGTTTTGTGTGGAACTAGGTGAAGTCGGCTGAATCTAGCACTAAAGCCACTCGAAAGAGAAGGTATGGTTAGAGATAGGCCGGGACGCTATAAAATACCTATGGTGAGAATGTTCCGTTGGGGAACTGACAAAGATCGCGAATGTACGCGCCTAGAGGATTAACGACTGGGAAACCTTTCGTACTACTTTTGTAGGGTGAGATACCGATGAGTAAGATTGTTCGTTATGAAAATCGGGATAACCAACAAAGAGGTTATAAGGCTCACAGGTGTAAAGCGACCACCTACGGGTATATATGCATAGCTAGGTATATCGGAACGTGGTAAGCAACCAACTCCTACCCAAACACCTATCAGTGGGGAGGTCACTATAAGATTAATTTTAATCGAAATGTGTTTATGGTTGTGAAAGTAGGGTCACAGTACCGTTGAAGCTATGGAAACATAGTGGAGGGATAGGCCCAAGTCTAGTCTTACTAATAGAAATTCGAGTAAAAGTTGAAGCTCATGTTTCGGGTAAGAAGGTGAGTTGGAAATCACGCCAAAGGAGTTGATTTCTGCACCAATGAGCGCAATAACGAAAAGACACAAACAATACTACGACTTCTCAGAAACACAAAACAATTTATTCCTTAGAAGTCGAGAGGGAACAAAAAATTTCAAGAATTTGTTAGAGTTAATAATTTCTGATGAAAACATCCTTCTGTCCTATCGGTTAGTTAAGTCAAACATGGGGTCAAAAACTCCGGGTACTGATGACCAGACAATTCTGGACCTAGCCAGAAAGGAACAGAGTGAATTCATTTTATATATGAGAAATCTCGTGTTGAATTACAAGCCCAAGACTGTTAGACGCAAATGGATTCCTAAGAATTATGGTAAAGGTAAAAGACCATTAGGAATACCTTGCATACAAGACCGAATTGTACAACAAATGTTTATGAATATTCTGCAGCCTATATGCGAAGGAAAATTCTATAATCATTCTTACGGTTTTAGACCGACCCGTACTACAAGGCACGCAGTCGCGAGGGTACAAACACTAGTTAATATTAATAAATATCACTACACGGTAGATATTGATATTAAAGGATTTTTCGACAACGTTAATCACTCCATACTTCTTAAACAAATTTGGAATATTGGCATAAGAGATAAAAGAGTAATTGCAGTAATCGGAAAAATGCTTAAAGCCCCAATAAAAGGCGAAGGAATACCAACAAAAGGCGTACCGCAAGGTGGAATACTCTCGCCTTTGTTATCCAATATTGTTCTAAACGAACTAGACCATTGGGTAGCAGATCAATGGGAATCCTTTGAAACTAAGCGTAAATACTCGGTTAATTACTCTAAATATGTAAACCTTAGAAGAACTTCCAAATTGAAAGAAGGGTTTTTAGTCAGATATGCCGACGACTTCAGAATCATGACTAATAATCATGACTCAGCGGTTAAATGGTTTCATGCAGTAGTTGACTTCTTAAATAAAAGACTAAAGCTAGAAATCTCGCCCGAAAAGTCAAAAATTATTAATTTAAGGAAAAAGTCTTCAATCTTCCTTGGTTATAAATTTAAAACGGCTATCAAAGGAGACAAAAGAGTGTTCTTCTCTCATATAGAAGATGATAAACAAAAACAAATCGTCAGAAAATTAAAAGGTAGAATTCAAAGCATACAGAAACATCCGACAGCCTCAAACGCTAATCTTTACAATTCGGTGGTCTTGGGAGTACAAAACAACTTCAAATATGCCACCCATATTGTCAAAGATATGAGCGATATTGAGTATCGAGTTCTTCGAACTCTTAAAAACAGGCTGAAAAAGATTTCAAAATATGGTATCCCTATTAACCTTCCTAGGAAGGGAGCGTATCTAAAGTTTTACAAGAATACACGTAAAACTTACAAAGTAGCTGATGTGTACTTGTTCCCAATAGGACAAGTAAAGACAACGAATAATTTCAATTATTCCCAGTCTATAAATCCTTATACAGATGAAAAGAATTTTGATTGGGACAAACAAATTGCTGAATTAATGAGATCCAGACTTCCTAATAGAAGTGTAGAATACATGGATAATAGATTATCTAAATATTCCGCTCAAAAAGGGAAATGTTTTATAACTGGAATCCCTCTTAAAGCGATTAATGTTCACTGTCATCACAAGAAACCTACTAGCTTAGGCGGAACAGACGAATTTCAAAACCTCGTCATCGTTCATAAGGACATTCACATTCTGATACACGCTACTAGGGAAGGAACCATATTAAAGTATGTTAATAGATTCAACCTTCATACTAAACAAATCGAGAAAGTAAACCAACTCAGGAAACTTTGTAAACTCGAAAGGATTACTATTAGATAAAACTAGATGGAACGCCGTATGAGCTGAAAGGTTCACGTACGGTGTGGAGCGGGGGAAAAGGTCAGTCTGAAATGACTGTTTAAGGAGGAAGTTTATTCTAAAGTTTATTCTATTAAACTATCCAAATACTTACCTATCGCTATTGAAAGCATCGACAAGTGCTCAAGGAAATGCACTTGGAAGTATTGCAGCGGCAGCTAAGAAAGTGGTTGGAGGAACGGGAACATTATTTGGTGGAAAAGTGCGCCCATAAGGGCATTTAGTAATTCGACTTTAGGCAAGTCGTAGGAGTGTAGAGGCATCGATTGTCTCCTATCATCTACTAATTTACTCGTGAGGGAAACCAATAACGGGGAACACAGCATATTAGGTGAAAAGCCATAAGTCACCAAGTTGTCATGGTGCAACTGAATGGCAAGATGAAACCGAAACAGACGAGGATGAATGCTAAACTGCGTGAACGATAGCCAAAGGAGTCCTAGCGAAGACATAGACGGAAGACTTCTATTAACGTCTATTGACCAAATATTATCTAATAGCCTTGCCGTTAGATAATTACTGCTTTATAAATAGCTTTTCCGTTTATAAAGTTATGCCTCAGTGGTCTTCCAACCATAGTAAATGGTAAATGGCGAAAGTCGCATCCGACACTGGTTCAAGCCTATTACTAAATGTACTAAATGGGGATTGCCTAAGTTGGAATGCCTGTAAAGGCTATGGCACTTTAGGTGTCTGAATATCCAATATGGCAACAGAGAGTCCGTAGTAGTCAGAGCTAGGGAAAGCCTAGTACATGGCGAAGGGACCAAGTTATCTAGTCCAGAACAAAATCAGGAAGGTGTGGAGACACTTTGAGAATCCCAAAAGTAGTTATGGACAACCTAGTTGAAATGTCCAAGAGAGATGAGAATTACGTTTTCGAGCGTATATATCGAAATCTATATAATGAAGAGTTCTTCCTAGAAGCTTATGCAAAGTTAGCCAAAAAGGAAGGTAATATGACAGAGGGAACGGACGGAAAAACCATTGATGGTATGAGCATCGACCGAATCCGTAAAATTATTGAACAGTTAAAAGACGAAAGTTATCAACCAAGACCTTCAAGAAGAGAATACATCCCAAAGAAGCCAACAGGTCAAAGACCTCTAGGAATTCCTTCAATGGATGATAAGTTAGTTCAAGAAGTAGCACGTAGAATCTTAGAAGGGTTATACGAGCCTATCTTCCGTGATTCTTCACATGGTTTTAGACCTAAACTTAGTTGCCAAACTGCTGTAGACAAAATACAAAAAACATTCACTGGAGTTAAGTGGTTTGTTGAAGGAGACATCAAAGGATTCTTTGACAACATTGACCATCACACTTTAATCAATCTTCTTAGGAAAAGGATAAAAGATGAAAAGTTCATCCGACTTATCTGGAAATTCCTCAAAGCAGGATACCTAGAGGATTGGGTTTACCACAAGACTTTCAGCGGCACACCTCAAGGTGGCGTTATCAGTCCATTATTAGCAAATATCTATCTACATGAATTGGATAAGTATATGGAACAATATGCTGAAGAATTCAATAAAGGTAAGAAGCGAAAACGGACACATGAATACAGAGCGTTAGAATGGCAACTAACGAAAATGAAGAAATCAGATGAAGAATGGGCTTTAATGTCCACTTCCGAGAAAAAGGAACACACCAGAGTTTACAAGGCACTCATTAAGAAACGTAATGAGATGAATGTGACTGACCCGTTTGATCCTGACTTCCGAAGAATCAATTATGTTCGTTATGCTGATGATTTTCTTGTCGGTGTAATTGGTAGCAAGGGAGATGCATTAAAAATCAAACAGGATATTAAAGCATTCTTAGCTAATAAGCTAAAACTTGAACTATCTGTAGAGAAGACCCTTATCACTCATGCTCATAAGGAGAAAGCTAGATTTCTAGGTTTTGATATTGTAACAAGTTACAGTACACAACCAACAAGAAATAAAGATGGCAAACTCCAAAGGCAAAATAACGGTAAGGTTAAACTTTATGTCCCGAAGGAAAAATGGGTAAATAAACTTCTTGATAGGAACATTCTAAGAATAAACGATAACGATTGGAAAATGATTCATAGACCTGAACTTATCAATAATGACGACCTTGAAATTATTAGCATCTATGATGCTGAATTACGAGGATTCTACGAATATTACAAAATAGCAAATAACGTGAGTGTGCTTAATAAAATGGCATACATCATGGAATACAGTATGTATAAAACGTTTGCTAGTAAATATAAAATTTCGGTTAGAAAAGTCATAGATAAATTCAGTGTTAATGGAGTATTTACTGTTCAATATGAAACGAAAAAAGGAATGAAGTCTAAAACTTTAATCAGCTCGTTTACAAGAGCAGAAAAAGTAAATAAAGATTTCAAAGTGGATAATCTACCTAATGGTTGGATGTACAGTGGTATCACAAGCCTAATTGACAGAATGAAAGCTCGCGTATGTGAATACTGCGGAGCGATAGATGTCGATTTAGAGATGCATCATGTCCGGAAATTAAAAGACCTCAAAAAGAAGAAAAATCTTCAAAAGTGGGAAATGATTATGATTGCTCGTAACCGAAGACAATTAGCTTTATGTGCTAGAGGACAAGGAAACGACTGTCATATGAAATTACACAAAGGACAATTGTAATTAAACTAGGTGGATAATAGTGAGCCGTATGCTTGGAGACTTGCAAGTACGGTTCTGGGGGAGAGTTGGTGGAAACCTACCATAGTAATATGGCAAGGCACCGCCTTCTTATCCCGTTGCGGAAGATATTTATTATACCTTATGGAGGCTGTTTCCTTCTTTGATGGTGGAAAATGGTTATAAATATTCTGAAGTTAGAAAATGGAACGAAGAATATGGGGTAATTGAAACCACCACTTATAATCAAGATTCCAATGCTGAATATACAAACAAGCAATCAAGAGGTGGGACAAAAAGAAACGAGAAAATACTACCAGGTATTTCACCGTTTGTTTTTTCAAAATTTCTTGTACAAAATACAGTACTTGTTAGATTAGTTGATGTTTGGCCAGATCCAGTTGAATTCGTGAATGTGCCAACTATACTAGTGAAACCAGATGAAGATCTTCAACAAAATTATCTGAGAATGGTCAACACTTTTGAAAGATCCATTGAGGAGTTAGAAGATGGGTTTAAATTATATATGCCGTTAACTCAGACTGGAATTTCATACCCAGATAATCCATTTACTTATCCGGCATTTTATATGAATGGTGAACTTATTTGGAAGCCAGAACCATTTGAACAAGAAAGAATTCTTAGCAAAGAGAAGAAGTTACAGGAAATAATTAAGGGCGAGATATCTGAAGGAAGAAAATCTATTGTTTATGTTCGAGATACCGGGTCAAGCGTTGAAGGTAGGGATGTTAGACCACGATTAAAGCATATTTTAGAAATGATTGGTGCTAAGGTCTGTATCCTGGATACTTCTTCAACAAGTACAAATAGACGAAGTGAATGGTTAGAAAAAAAGATAAAAAAAGAAAATTATGATGTTTGTATTGTATCTCAAGAATTAGTGAAAGTAGGATTAGACCGTGCGACAAGAAGTTGCTAAATAATAGTGTTTCCATAAGAAACCGTCTTAGTCATTGAGGACGTTCCCGCCCGAAACTGCTTTTCGAGTAATCGAATTGTTGGGTTGCATGAGGGTTAAATGCTTAATGGAGGAATTTACACAGAATTCCAAAAGAGCTAGGAAAGTTAGGAAGGTATAAGCGTAAGCTGAACCTTTGTAGTCTTCGTTACCGACAACAAGCGTACTGTGATTGAACAAGCTTGTAGATGTGGATAGGAAAAGTTCTACGGTCGAGGAACTGCGAAATGACCCATAGATCCACCGGAGTAAAGAAGGATGCCTAACCTAACGTATCTATTATTAGTGAAACTTGGTAAGCCCTATACATTCCTCTCATCTAAGGTAGGGTGACCGTAAGGAAACCACAATATGTAGAGGGTAAAGGAACGTGGAGAAAGCGAATGTCGACATAACGAAAGTTAAGGTGAAAACTCATTTGTATAAGCCGTCGAATAGGGCAATACCCAAATCGAAAGATTGCAGACTTCCACGTGGTCATCAACACGAATAGAAAGCGAAAAGAATAATCCTTAAAGAGAGGGAGATATGTTATGAAAACCAACGAGTACGTTGCGTCGGCTGTTTCCCCACTGGTGGATAACTGGCACTCAATTAATTGGATGAAAGTTAATCGCTATGTAAGGAAACTTCAACAACGAATCTATCGTGCCGAACAACTTAAACAAACGAGAAAAGTAAGGAAATTACAAAGACTTCTACTTAGAAGTAAAGCGAATTTACTGTTAAGTATTAAGCGCGTAACGCAAGAAAATAGAGGCAAAAAGACAGCTGGTATAGACGGATATATTTCTAACACTCCGCAAGAGCGAGTTGAATTATACAACAAACTTAAAATGTACAGTATAAGAAATATTAAGGTTAAACCGGCTAGAAGAACATATATCCCTAAAAAGAATGGAAAGAAACGTCCGTTAGGCATTCCTGTAATTGTTGATAGAGTGTACCAAAACGTATTTAAAACTGCTCTAGAACCACAGTGGGAAGCAAAATTTGAAATGACATCGTATGGATTCAGACCTAAACGTGGCGCACATGACGCTATGAGCGATTTATTCGTGAAATTAAGCAGAGGAAGCGCTAAGGGGTGGATTTTCGAAGGTGATTTTGAAGGCTGCTTTGACAACTTAAACCACGACCTTATTATGGAAAGAATTAAAAACTTCCCAAATAACAAAATCGTTAGAGAATGGTTGGAAAGTGGATACGTTGACAATGCTACATTCCATAAAACAGACAAGGGAACACCACAAGGCGGAATCATCTCACCACTGTTAGCGAACATAGCATTACATGGGATGGAAGAAGAAATTGGAGTAAGATATATCCACTCTAAAAGACAGGGAGATACATTGTATACCTCGTCAGTTGGCGTTGTTAGATATGCAGATGATTTCGTTATCGTCTGCCCTACGAAAGAACAAGCCGTTGGGATGTACGAAAAATTACAACCATATCTAGACAAACGTGGATTGAAGTTAGCAAAGGAGAAAACAAGAGTTGTTCATATTAGTGAAGGATTCGATTTCCTCGGATTTAACTTCAAACAATACCCAACTAAGGATGGAAATAAATTATTCATTAAACCATCACTTGAAAGTGTCAAAAATGCTAAACAGAAAATCAAGGAAGTATTCGACTGGGGAAAAGGCAGAGAAACAGCATATCTAATTGAAAAACTGAATCGTGTATTACAAGGGATTGCAAACTATTGGTCACCAACAGTAGCCAAAGTAATTTTCAGAGACATTGATACTTATGTTAATGAAAAAGTCGTAATTTACCTTAAACACAGACATCATAGAACTTCATTTAGAAAACTGATGAAAATGTACTTTAAACCAGACAATACAGGCGTAAGCAAAGACAAGTGGCTCCTAACGTGTCCAAAAGATAATACGAAACAGCTTATTCGCATGAGTTGGACTAAGATTGAAAGACACGTAAAGATCAAACAATATAATAGTCCATTTGACGCATCGCTTAAAGCTTACTTTGATAAACGTGACGAGAAAATATTCAATAGGGAAAATACTAATGCTAAAAGGAAACTTGCGAAAAAGAGCAGATACAAATGCAGAATTTGTGGTGAATCCTTACAAGGAATAGAACCAATTGAAAGCAATCATATAGTGCCTGTAGTAATTGGCGGAGTTGATAGTTATGATAACCTCGAACTACTACACAAATCATGTCATAAAACACACCATGTATTGTTAGAGAATTATGGCGAAGGTAAGAAATTACCAAAAGTCGTAAACTACCTAGAAAGCAATGGTATCAAAGACGTGAATAGTAAAAAGGCTATTAATCTTATGAAAAGAGCATTCAAGAAGTTCCGTTATTAAGTTGAGAGGATGATAGATGGCTTGAGCCGTATGTGCTGAAAGGTACAAGTACGGTTCTTAGGGGGGAAAGAGGTGGTAACATCTCCGACCTACCCGACTATTATGTACTCCAACATTGATATTTTATCAATTTAGTTGGTCTTTATTTACAATTAATCAAGCTGCACGAAGAGCGTGGAGAATAAAACAAACTGAGGAGTGTAGACTGTATTATTTAGCGTATAAAAATATGTACCAAGAACAAATGGCAACATTGATAGCCATGAAGAATAAAGCTGCTGGTGCTATTAACGGTGATGTTTCAAGTGATGGATTGAATGCTATGTTAGGGGATACTGGCGATTTACAATCCATGTTAATACAGTCGATAAAGAAAGGAAATGTGCTTCAAGGAAGTACGGAAGAATGGGTTGCAGAAGCGTCTGATAGAGCTAGAGAAATTCTTTCTAATATTGGAAAACCAAAGAATTTCTCATTAAAATCAAACAAAGAATATTTCGAAGAATGGGCTAATAAGTACATTAAAACTGACAGTTCAAGAAATGTTCTTATAAGAAAATCTAAAACTATCGCTAGCAATATAGAGAAAGGTAAAATTCCTGGTTTTCATTTTAACGAAATGATATTGGAAGTAGATTTATATGCTGCTTTTGGAAGTGATTCAGCTCTTGATGGTGAAATAGTAGACTATTTAACTCGAAGTGAGAGGGAGTCTAAAACAAATAATGATAGTTCACAAATTTCCTTGTTTGATTTAGTGGAGGAAAAACCAGAAAAGAAAAATAAACGTAGAGTAGTCAGTGGTCAGCTGGCATTCGAATTATTTTAGGAGGATAAAAATGCATACTATTACGATAAATTTAGATTGGTTTGTATATATGTATTTTCTAATAGAATATTTTTTCCATGCAGTCTGTATGGATTTAAAGATGAAACAGTATTATTTAGAGAATGGATTAATTCCAACAGAGACAGAATCTAAATCGAAAGATGAAATTATTTATTTAGAAGAAACTCAAAATCTAAATATACAGGAAGATGATTGGGAAGAAGTTATGCGCCCAACTAATATTTATCATATTACTCCGACTGTTTCAGAATTAGATGATAGAACAATAGAATACTTATCGAATTTGACTAAAGAAATTAATTTTGAGGAACTATGTGACGAGCAAAGTGGACCTCTTGAAGAGGAACTTAACCTTACAGATTTAAATACCACAACTTCTCGAGAATGTAGAAATAAACAAGTAAATTCAGAAATAGAGGATCAAGTGGATGATATACCCACTACAAAAATAGCTGATAATTTACAAGGGAAGCAGCGTTGGCTTGTATCTGTTCTAGGTATGGAAGAGGAATATATTCATGTTTCAGATGGTAAAAGAGCGTGGATAAATATTGGCGAAAGTGTGTATCGAATAAATAGAAAGGATTCCTTGTCTTTAGAAATTGAAAGAGAAGGAAAAAATATAAGAGTTTTAAAGATAGAAATTTTAGAACATGCTGTTTCATCAGATTATATTATCCCGGATGAAAAAATCGAATATGAGGCAGCTGCAATTTAAGGGTTATTTGCTATTCGGAGGAAGTGAATTTAGTTCACCTCCTTCACTAAATGAACAAATTAGGATTTGTTCATTTAGTGAAGGGGGAATCCTCTCGGGTACAAATCCACCAGTCAAGGTCTATTTAACTAGTTTTTGGTGAATTTTTCATGAAAATTAGTAAAAATATCCCTGTAATCGACAAGCTTCGACAGTTTTACTATATATATTAATACTATACTAATGTACATCAATGATAAAAAAAATGAAAGAAATTATAAAAAGCCATCTAAAGGGGGCAGTGGAATGAGATCTGAAATCAACACAGCTGGTTTAGAATCTATATTGTCTGTGATTGAGGATGACAATCGTTATATTCAAAAACTAAATTTAGATTATAGGATAAAAGATAATAAATTCTATATTGGTTGTTTATATGGAGATACATTTAATATGTCACTCAAGAAAAATTACTTAGAGGTGCTATCTCAAGAAGTAATTAGTATGTACGAGAGATGCTTATTGCCTTTAAGCACTCTTAAAGTTCATGATTTTACAGTAAATTTAGAAATTAATGATAGAGGTGAATTTATACGGGAAGAGCAATATATAGAGATTATTATCCCTGTAGAAGCAGTTGATAAATTATCAACTTTATCCCAATTATATAGCAAATTGAAAAAGCTCATCCCTCTTTTTCCCATAATTAATTCGATAGAGGTTCAAGGAGAAAGAAAACAGTTAAATCAAATTCGAATTTACCTTAACCCTAAGGAAAAATCCTATTTAATAAATGAAAATAAAACGGATGTTTTAGGACAATGGATAGCAAGTTTTGATAATTTTATAGACAATCTTCCAGAAACACCGTTCTATACAAAAATTAAAGTCCAAAATGGAATGATAAAACCAATACAATTTAAAAATGAAAAGGAGAAATGGAAATGGTTCGTATAGGAGAAAAAAGTATAAATGAGATTATGGTAACAATTAAGGAAAAACAATTAAACTTATCGAGATTAGAATTTAAAACGAGAGATAAGTTTGTTTTAATAGGGCCAATTGGTACAGAGAAAATAAAGCAAGAAGATGACTATTATGAAAATGTAAAAGAAAATCTTATATTTGCTAATTATAGCTGGCTTTCACCATTATGCGATGATTTAAATTGTCCATTTCAAGGACATTTAGAAGTCTTACCTTCAGGAGAAATGAACCATCATAATATTGATTTAACAATCAGTATCCCACTATCTGGAAGCCTAGAAAAGGCAAAAATAATGAGTACATTATATGAGCAATTTAAGGTGTTAGAAAAATATCGGAATTTCATCCAATTTTTTGATGTAAGTGGTTTTAAATACATGACAAATCTCATCCATGTAAGTTTAAAAATTCCTGGTAATAAAATTACGCCTCTTTTAAAAGAGGCAAAAACAAAACCTGTGAATAAACAAATTATTTCTCAGTGGTTAGCTACAGTAGAAAATATCATGGATCAGAATGCCAATAATTTCAGTTATTCACATAAGGTTTATGCTGTTGATGGTAGAATGCAATCCACTACTTTTGAGTCCAAATTCACTTTTAAAGTTCATCAACGAAGAGGGATCTTTAATGATTAGAAGCCAAGTCAAAACGATTATGTCATTAATAATAATCACAATTTTATTGATTCCTACAAAAGCAATGGCAAATCCCTTTAGTGATGCTCCATCTATGGATGATATGATTACAAATTGGGGAAATTCCATAAATGATTCTGCACCGATAGTTTCTAGTTTATTCTCATCTCTTTTTACGATAATGTTCCTGGTTGGAGTTGTTAGGCTAGGGTATTCAATTGTTACAAAAACTGGGCAAGTTATGAAAGGGGCTACCGGTGTACTAATTTGGGCTCCAATTTCTTTCTTTATAATTCGTATTTTTTTAATTGTATTATTTACAATAAACACAACAAATGTTACACTGTTTGCAACTGATGTAATAAACTTATTACAGTTATCTGGTTTTTATACAGTAGTGGGAATGACATTAGTTGGATTAGTTATGTTTCTATTCTATAAACTTTTGAAACACCCTGAATTTGGTAGATGGAGTAAGAGACTATGGGCATCTGCGGGGTTTCTATTGATTATTAGCTTTATAATCCCATATGCATTTGGTGCAGCATAAATAAAGAAGGTGATATCTTGTTGTCTTTAGTAGTAGATAATACAAAAAATGCGAAAGAAATATCTTATACATGCCGGAATTCTTGTGATCTTTATGATGTTTTAACAGAATCCTGTTCAATTAAGAATAAGGTAGATGTAGATAATCCGTTCGTTGTTTCAAAATGTAGTAGATATTTACCCATAAGTAGTTTGGAACTGGATATAAAAATAAATCAAAAAGAATTGGATGGATTAGAAGAAGAGGAAATCTCTTATCCTGAGATACAAGGACAAATTGAAACCTTAGAAAAATCGTGCTATCCTTTTAAACCGGATTTTCCAGCTGGAAGAACGGATGCCAATTGGTATGTTTCTCCTTGTCAAGAATACGGTTGTTGGATAGTTAATGATTATAAGAAGCCAATTGTATTAGTTAGTCCTAATCCTGGAGAAAAAGTCTATAAGTCGGCAGTACCACTTCATAATCATAATGCATCAATAGGTTTAGCATCACGAATAGCTTGGTATATTGATGAAAATGGTATAGGGCGATATGTAACCTTACTCAATGGACATATTCTAAACTAACAAAGCCATCAAAGTTTGAAGTAAACGTTGATATCTAGCGATTCAAAGGATATAATAATATCAATTAATTGAATATCTAAAGGGAAAAACCCTATCTGAGTTAGACACTTTTATGGTGTCTTACTTAAGATAGGGTTTTTTTGATTTCTTAGGGAGGACCAGCTATGAAGGAATGTATTTTTATTGTTGAAAATGAGAATATTACTTTTCGCAAAGGCTTTAAAGATCTATTGGAGGTGAAATTCGGTAAAGATTATATAGTCTCGACAAAAGATAGTCTACAAGATACTTTACGTGGTGAGCCAAAACTTATAATTCTCACACAAGAGGCTTTAAAAGAAGTAAAAGCTATGGATAAGATAAAGACTTTGTACGAGTATGGTACTAAGTTCATTTTGATTAAGGAAAATGATAATGGGTTTCCTTTTGAATTAAATATGTTTAACGGTTTTTTATCCAAACGAATGCCTACTAAAGAAATGACTGAAGCGATAGAAAACGTATTGTTACATGGAACAATCTATGTTCACCCTGATATAGGTGCATATATCTTATCAAAATATAACCGATTTGTTAATGTCTTAAAAACAAAAGAAGAGATTCGGTTGTGAATGATGTAATGAAAGTTTTGTTTTATTTAAAAAAAGTTGTATTTGTGGTATTTTGTGTTATGATTATTTTAAATTAAGTAATTGGAGTGATCATAATGGCAAATACATTGTTGGTTGTTGGTGGAAATCAAGATAAAACGTTCAAAAAAATGGGCGACAGATTTGAGCTTAAAGTGCTACATCATCCTGGAGAATCGAAAAAGTCAGGAAATAAAAAAGAATACCAAACGTTAATCAATAAGGCGGATTGTGTAGTTGTGTTAAAAGGGGCAATAAATCGTAAATCTATGATTATGGTTAAGGAGATTTGCAAAGAGCAAAACAAAACAATTGTTTATCATCAAGGACGCGGAGTAACTGGAGCAATTCAATCATCACTTGCTTATTTTGAAGGATTGTCTGCATAAAAAGGAGCTAAGATAATGTTCTTCATTACTACGGACATTAAAGGTGTAAAAGGTAAGATTTGCGTATTTTATAAAATTTCTTTTTCAGATGAAAAATTTGAAAAGTATTTATTAGAATTAGCTTACCAAAAGGTAACCATACATTTAGAAATTAAAAAGAAACATTTTCATTTGTTTAGTAGAAATAAAGGAGCAAAAATCATTTTCTCTGATAGTTTGCTAACAAAGGATCAGGACTGTTTAGAGGACTATATTTTGAGCGGAACGACATTCTCCTTTTCTGAGATGGAAGAGGCATTAGAGTTTGCAAAAAATGTTAGAAAAGCAACTATATCTTATTTGAGAAAGCAAGAGAAGAAGTATAAATGGAAATGCCGCCAAGTTAATTGGAGCACATATGTTAAAGCTAAATTTATGTTATGAAAGGAAGACATAAAATGATATCAGCTATGTTTCGTGATGGAAGGATTATCTCTATTAATGAATATAATGATGATCTACACAGTCAACAAATTTATTGTATCGATAAAAGCTGCAAGGCACCATTGGTTCATGTAAAAGGTAACGAAAGAACAACACCATATTTTAAAACTACAGGTAAAAATGAATCTAAGCATACTTCTTCCTGTGGATTTTACAGACCTCTATCGTTTGAAGAGAGCCTTTCGAAAATTAATGACTATCAAAGTGATTTTATAGATCAAGGGTTAAGTGAAACAGTGATTAAATTAAGTTTTAATAAATTAGACCCTGATTATGAACCTAGAAGAATCCAAAGAGAAGACAAAGATGAAGAAAAAAAGAATAAGGAAACTATTAAAATAAAAAACGAAACCGCTCCTCCTAACAGCATAAGCTCACTGAAATCTATTGTTAAATTGTTTTCCACTTATGAACCAGATATTCTTAGTAGTATTTTAATTCAAGTGAAAGGCCACAAAATCCCTATTTCCAATTTGATTTTGTCCCAAGAGGTAGCTCATGAGAAGTTATGGTCTGATATGGCTGTACTTAACCTTCCTTATTTAGTTCATGGAGAGATAGAAGCAATAAATAGAAGAGAAAAAGTTATTTACTTGAACTTTAAAAAAATTAATAATATCCCTTTTTCAATCGTTATCTTTGAAAAATACTTTAAATATTTCACTTATACGGATGAAGAATTAATCGGAAAGTACATTCTTTGTTGGGGACACCTACATAAAAATACATTTAACGATAAGAGTTTTACCAATCTACTAATTAAATCGGACGAATATATAGAAATCATTAAAAAAGGATGAATTAATTTGATCAGACAAGAAGTAATAGAAACCTTAGAAGGCAACCTAATAAAAGGGGTATTTTTAGGGGGATGTTTCTCCATTCCGTTATGGATTTGTTTGATAGGTTGGATAAAGCTATTTATATCTATAATGGAATATTTTTTTGAAACGGGTTTCCCCTACATATAGAAAATTTCAACTTGTAGGAGAAACAAAAAGGTGAGGTTGTACATGAAAAGGGTGGGTTACTTAACTAAGAAAACCTCTAAAGGAAAGGTGTATTTGTATATTCGTAAATCTTATAGAGAGGGGAAGAAGGTAAAACATCAATATATATATGGATTTGGACCAATTGAAACGGCCAAAGAAAAGCTATATAAAATTTTTGAGGAAGAAATAGAATTCCCAAAAGAATTGAAGATAAATGGATTTAATCTAGATGATGTCTATGATTGGATATTAACTTTAGAAACAGGTGTAACAAAAAGTGGAAGGTTATTTGATATAGGCTGTTTTCGAAAATAGATAGGAGTATAGATATAAGATGATGAGTCAAGAAGAGAGAACAAAAATGAAAACATATGTAAGGAAAATTCTTATTTTTTTTATAGTATTGTTCATCGTAAGATCATTTATTTTTGTTCCTTTAAAGGTAGATGGAGAATCTATGAAGCCTACACTACAGAATGGTGATTTAGTTCTAATAAATAAATTTAATACACCGGATAGATTTTCAATCATAATTGCCCGTCTTCCATCAGGAGAGAAAATAGTAAAGCGAGTAATTGGGTTGCCAGGTGAAACGGTCCAATACAAGAACAATCAATTGTTTATAAATAATGAAGCTATTGATGAGGTGTTTATACCTAAAAACAAAGATATTTATACGGAAGATTATGCTTTAGTGGGGAAAGTACCAGCTGATCATTTATTTGTATTAGGGGATAATAGACAATTTAGTACGGATAGTAGAGAAATAGGAACAATTCCTATTGAAAGTGTAGAAGGCTGCATTGGAATGCGTTATTGGCCTTTAAACAAAGTGTCTATTTCAATCGGAAAGGATAGTTTTAAATGATTATTTTTCTTCTAATATGTGTTATATCGTTAATGTTTGTTATTGACTACTTGAAAAGAAATATAACGGAGTTGAAAAAAGAACAACGAAGAGACAGTTTGGAACATAGAAAAATCCAACAATTTATAAACGTAAGGAATGGTACTGAAATAAGAGAACGAAGTGGAATGAAAAATGGGCAATTGAAAGGTTACTCTAATAAAAGCAGTTATGAAACTAACAAAAACTCTAATGAGTTTTTCAATAATAATTTTTATTTTGAAAATGGAAATGTACTAAGGGAAATGATTGAAAATTCAAACGAGTAATCAAGTAGTTCTGATTATACAAACAATAATTCTTATGATTATTCATCTAGTGATTATAGTAATGACTCTTCAAGTGATAGTTCTTCATCTTTTGATTAAGGAGGAAAATGTAATGAACCAAAAAATAGCAATAATGACCCTCAGTATTATTTTATTATTTTTCACAGCATATAGTACAGCCTCTGCAAAGGTATCTTTAGGGAAAACCGGAGGTTCTAGTGTGAAAAGTTCTTCTATTAATAGCGGTAAGGTTAGCTCAGTGAAATCAAAAAATAATACAAAAACCAATGCAAAAACTAGTCCTAGTAATATTAAAAGTAAAAATGCTGCAGCAAATGCAACTAAAGGAAAAAATAAATATAAAGGACAAGCTTATTATAAGGGGAATAATTTTAGCAAAACATTATTAACCGCTGCTGGTGTGTATTTGATTTTAGATTCTGTGACCAATGAAGGAGATCCGATATACGTTTCTGCTGAAACAGGCGAACCAGTTAAAGTTGAAGAATTGAAAGATGTAAAAGCTGTTGAGGATACTGAACCGATTACTGAAGAAGAAAAGGAAGAGGCGAGCAAAAAGGTAAATAGTTATTATGAATTAATAAGACAAGGGAATTATGGAACAGCAATTAAAGAGCTGTTACTATCTAAACCGGAAATTGAAAGTCAATTAGTGCCTGAAGAAAAGAGAAATACCTCTGATATTCAACAAGTAATAAAACAAATATCCCAATTTTATACTAGCAAAGTTAATTCTGTTGCTACTTTTAGCATAGAAGATGCTAAGGAAATCGATGGAAGAAGTATTTTGTTTACTGCTTCGTTAACTGACTCCAAAAAATATACCTATCAAGAAAGAATCGTTGCTATTAAGTTTGAAAATCAATGGTATTTAACTTTTGAACTAGTAGATGATGCTGTTAACCAAGTGATCGATAAACATGATTTAACCCCAAGGGAAGTAGTTACTAAATATTATAAAGAAGTAATAAATGCAAACTATGGGGCTGCAAGCACTTTAGTCTCTAAAAATCAAAGCTTTACAAAGGGGAAGACAGATGAAGAAATTAAAACTGAAATGATTGAAGCATTTAGTGAAAACGAAAACCCGTTATCATCAATAGACATACTTAAAGAGAAAAAAGAAAATGATCAAATGTATTCTTTCACCGTTAATCTAACTCATCTATATCCTGGATTTTTTGACGATTATATAGAGAAAACAACTGAGGTTGAAATTAAAGCTTTATATGAGGGAGGAATGTGGAAGCTTAACTTTGATGACGAGAAAAAGGCAAGTAGCAAAAACGAATCTCCCTTTTTATCACTAGATGATTTAAAGATTCTGCTACATATCGTCTTTATAGGTGCTTTATGTATTTCAATAGCGATAATGTTAAGCAATGGTTTAAAAGATAGGAAGAAGCTTAAAATGGCCATTATAAAAGGGAGAAGGTAATAACATGCAAATAATATTATGGATAGAAAAAATACTGTTGGTATTTCTTATTGGTTCATTATTATTTAAGATTCATTATTCTCGTAAATATTTGGACCAATTAAAAAATCATAAAAAGGTAAGTTTTATAAATGAAATTGATATTCCTTATGGGAAGAGCATAGGGAAAGTTATTGAGTTTTCTTTTCCTATTAATGAATATGACCCTCTGAATCCGAAATGGAATCTGATTTGGTCCATGAGAAAAGAAAATCTTAGGGTAAGTAACCGTTACTACGAAGTAAATAAAAAGAGATTTGCTTTCAAGCTGGACAATAGCAATTATTACTTATTCAGAAATGAAATTTTGATTCCTTTATCAAAAATTAAAGAAGAATATTTTGTGATTCATTTTAATGAAGAAATTATTTATTCGATTTCGTCATTGGAAGACCTCTCTAAAAAACTTTCTGAGCAGGATTTAAAAAAAAGAGATAGAGAGAGTTATAGGTTTTATTAAGGAAATTTCTGAATATGCTAATGGAATTGAAATGCAGGCTAGTCAAAAAGTAAAAATCTATCAAGATGAAAAGATGAAAGATTTATTAGAGAAACATCATTTAGCTATGGAACAAAATATAAAAAAGGTGCAATTGATTAACAAGATCAAATAAATAGAGAAGGAGATCAGGTATGTTGTTTTATATTGATGTATTGGGGGCAATTCTGAAGATACTTGGTTGGATTAAATCATTGATAGAAATGATAGATTAGTAATAGGGAATAAAAGAGGTTTATCAATGAATAATTGTGTTAATTTTTGTGTTAGCAGGTTTTATTGGCATACTTTTAGGAAGACCATTTAAAAATTGAAGTTGAAAAATAAAGACCTTTAATGCGGAATTGAAATGAAAATATAAAAGAGAGGGTCATTAGTGAGTATGAAAAATAAGAAAAGAAATTTAATTGTGTTCGGTTTTTTAGTTATAACTATCATATATATTTTTAGTTCATTTATTACAAGATCTTTAGAAAGCACATTTAATGTTTTACCTAAAAAAGATGAAGATATTGTTGTTAATGAGGAAAGAATTTATAAGATAGGTGATTATATAGTAGATAATTCCGTTTACTTCTCTGGTTTTATTAATGATTCGATTTCAATTGGAGTAATGAATGTAAGTAGTCGGGGGGATGATACTACACAGCTATATTACCCTTTAAAAAAAAATCAAATAATTGAAACGGATGTTATTAATGCTCCATTTAGTTTCACTGAAAAATTTAAAGTTGTTGATTTTAATGCTGAGACTGGAAGGCTGGAGTTAAAGAGAGTGAAGTAGTAGATAACCTATTTGCGGTAGAAAAGATTTTAATTGTGGCAAATTGACAGCTCCCATTAGAGAATGAGACTAAAACGATTACAGACTAAAGGAGAGGGTTTCACATATGTTTAAAAATCCGAATAGTAATCACTTCGCAAAAAAAATTATATAGGTAGGTAAACTTATGAATATGATACAATTTTTTGAAAGATTTTTATTATATGCCAAAATATTTGCCCCAATATTAATTTTCTTGATAATATTTTCAATTTTAATGGTTTTTGTATTAGTTGTTAGGGATATTTTTGATAGTCTTCGCATTAAATTTCTTGATAATAAAAATACAAATAAAGATAGTGATGATAAATTCAACTTAAAACAGGACATAGAAAATTAGTAGATAACTAAAGTTTGAGGGTTATAAAGAATTAAATTTGAATAGATAACTATTATTCATTAAAGGGAGGTAGTAAGTATGAAAAGAGTGGCAATAAAAGTAACACTAGAAAGAGAAGTTTGGCTTAGTAAAGAAGTATGGGAAGAAAGTTTTGGAGGTCAGTTACCTCAAGACATGGACGATTTAGACATGATAGAAGAAGAATGTTTAAGGAGAAATACAGAGTTTAAAAATGCAGAATTCATAAGTGAATTCTAGTTAAAGTACTTCCAAACCATATAAAATTAAAGTGCGTTAAAAAGGAGTGGGAAAAATGAAAGAAATTTTGATCGATATAACTTTAGATGAACCAAAAGCAACAATATTAGAAGCGATGGAACAAGCAGGATACAAGTATAAGGGTATATTCAAATACGACTATCCAGAATGGGGGCATAAATACTATGAAAGAATAAAAACAGAGTTATTCGAAAAAGAAAACAAACTCTTCTATTTTGCTAATGTTCCCCAATGGAAGGAAGGAAATATTTCAGTTATCAGAATCGGTGAAGTGGAGAATAAAAGTAACAAAAATCCTGAATATATTTATGCGTAGTTCGAAACTATTCTGCTGTAGAAAGGGGTTTATATATGAAAGTTCCAAAAGAAATAAAGGATAGTATTAGAAAGTCTGCAAAAGCGTTTCACACAGCGAGAGAACATGAAAAAATAGTAAGGGGTTAGCTTGATGAACAAGGTCTTGAAAATGATACTGTTCACGATAGCTGGATTGACACAATTGAAATGGGGTCTGGAAATTCAAAAGATTTTATTGAATTTCTAAAAAGAGTTGATGAATAGTTCGAAACTATTGTGAAGGAGTGAGTTGTTAATGGAAAATGAAGTGGTTAAGACAGTAAGTCTTGAATGTTTAGGTGTGAATCTGATTTTCTTGCTTTAACTAATAGCAAAGAATATGAATTGAATATATGTTATTGATGTTTTCTAAATGGTATGGCTAATTCATATATGAAGAGAAACGGAATAGAAAATAGATAATTTATATGGGGTAGAAAGAAGGGGATTTTCTCAGTGTCGCAAAAAGATTTAAGAGTATGTCCGAAATGTTTAAATGAGAAGAATATTGCTGATAAGACATGTAGTTACTGCAAAGAAAAATCAATAGTAATTAAAGATGGGGTTATTCTGAATTTCTTATTATTCTTTGTCCTTATGGTAATTCAGCTTGTAGCATATACATACAATGCAAGTTCACAAGATAAGTTGCTAATAGGATTTTTCTCAATGTTACTTCTGATTTTAACGAATATATTAGTTTTTGTTGCCTTGAAAAAGTTTGAAGAGAAGAATAAGTATCGTAGAAGTAACAAAAATTGAATCAAACAAAAAACGTGTTTATCTTATATTATAATTGCAAATCATACAGCAAAAGATTATATAAGGAAAAAATGATTTCAAAGTAGATAACTATTATTCATTAAAGGAGAGTTAATCGTGAAGAAAGAAAAATTAAACAAACCTTACACCATAGTTATTTTTCATAATGATAAGCCAGTTAAAAAGAAGAGATTTATTTCATTAGAAAAGTTAGATAGATATTGTGACCACGTTGAGAAATTAGGTAAAACCTATGGAACGTACAGCATAAACGCTTGGTAACTATTGCGAAGGAGTGAGGAAATGGAACACTTTTTAAAAATACAACCGCAATATTTTGAAGAAGTACGAAATGGAAATAAAAGTTTTGAAATCAGAAAAAATGACAGAGATTTTAAAGTTGGAGATACTCTTTATTTACAAGAATATAACCCTTTAGCACAAGAGTATACAGGGGAAGTAGTTAAAAGAGAAATTACTTATATTACTAATTATGCACAGCAAGAAAATTATATAGTAATGGCTATTGTTTGATAACTATTGTACGGTAGGAAAGGGGTTTTGCAATGAATAAGAATCAGAAAATTGTATGCGACTGGTTTCTAAACAATGGAATGGATTTTTTATCAGCTATAGTTGAATTAGAAGGGGTTTATGAGAGTATTCCTAACGAGGTTGCAGAAGCTTTTAGCGAACTAACTGATAAAGAAATAATAGAAGTAATAAAAAAATCAGCAAATAACATATTAAAACGTATAGCATAGTACGAAACAACTGTTCATTAGATAACCATTATGACAAAAAAATTTTAAGATTGGAGAAGCGAATCAAAAAGATGTGAATTTTAAAGTGAGTACCTTTCTAACAATAGAAGGATATAAAATATTAATACAATTAGTTGAATAGTACAAAGGTTATATGAAGGAGAGAAAATAAAGTGAATTTAATAAATATATTAATAGTGAGTTTAGTCATCATTAATTTATTTTTAATTAAGAATAAACGTTTTCCAATTATAAAAAAAGTATTGCCTTGGATAATTGTCATATTATTTTCATACCATTGGGGTGTCGGAGGATTAATTCAATATCCTTTTCTCGCTAATGTTGTTGGAATTATAGTCATTTCTTTTTGGTTTATAGTCATTACACAATATTTAAGAAGTTTATACATGAATCAAAAAGTAGAATAACTAAATTTAATAGGGTTTAACAACACGAACTTGAAAAACTTTTATAATGAAAATCGTGTTGTAAAGATAGTACTTATAATATGCCTTGATATTGAAAATTAAATAACTATTTTGTGGAAAGGGAAATGAAGAATATGAAAGATTCCATTATTATTAATGAAGCGAGAGGAAAAGCAGTAAATAATTTAATAAAGATTATGAAGAGTAGTTCGAAAAAAAGTAGAATAGCAATTCATTTTACTAGACTTAATAACAAAAGTGAAAATCTACAAAGAATAATTGAAAAGAGATAATTACAAGGTTTTAGATAGATATAGCTATAGTATGGAAAATTAACCATAAGAAAAATAGCTTAGTAATGTAGGAAGGAGAACAAAATTTTGATGATAACAGCAAAAAGTTATTTTAGTGGTGCTGGTGGAATGGACTTAGGAATGTTAGACGCTGGTATTGAAATTATGGAATCTTTTGAAATAGATAAAGTTGCTTGTGAGACTTTAAGGAAAAACTTTAAACACAGAATAAACCAAACCGATATCACAAAAATAACTGTACTCGATCAGCAAGATGCAGATGTTTATATTGGAACTTTCCCTTGTACGAAGTATAGCCGGATTGCTGATATACATGGAACTAGAACAGGCGATGATTTATTTTTACATTTTTTTAGACATGTGGCTTTAGCACAACCAGAAGTGTATATAGTTGAAAATGTTCCTGGTATGCGAAAATTTCAAGTGGTGATGGAGTGCTTAACTAGATTACCCAATTATTACGTTAGAGTAGAATGCCCTGTTAACGCAAATATGTGGCTCCCTCAAGAACGTAAAAGATTAATAGTTATAGGAACTAAAAAGCCTTTCCATAATTTATCTTATCCAGAAGCAAAACCAATGAGAATGAGAGATATTATTGATATTGGAGCAGAAGTATATACTCCTGATTATGTTCAAAAAAGATTAAATGGTGCATATCGAGATAAGCCAATTATTACAGATTTAGATGGAAAAGCTCCAACTTGTGTAGCGCAAAATATTGCCTCAATCTCTTACAAGTTGCATTTGTAGACAATGAGCACTATCGATACCTATTTTGCTTACCACTACAGAAGACTTATCATTAAAAACAAAAATGGAAGAAAGGAAAGAAGTATGCTTAATAAACTCATCGAGTTGATATCTGAAGGAAATATTAGTCTTGGACAATTATCCATTATTTTCGCTGTTATTCTAACAATAACTGCTATAATCGGTTACACCTTTCTTTTCTGGGAGCAGCGATCTTATGAAAAACTACTAACAGGTAAACCATTACCTTCTAATAGGGGTAGCGTCAGGAAAATGCGGATTTACAACGTTAAGGAAATCAAAATATAAAAAGCCTAATTTCTCGGTGTTATAAGTGAAAAATTAGGCTTTAGTTACTTCATTAAAGCGCCTGATTGTTGAAGACTAAAGTTTATATTCACCAAGAAATGCTCTTATCCTAACAAATTTTATTTAGGACTTACATGTATGCCTTCACTCTCTCGCCAATCTGCGTAAAGTATACGCTTTACATTATCATATCCATTGGTAGTTAATTGGTTATCTAACCACTGTTGATCAAATCCGAGTTCATGTAAATTATCCCATAAAATTTCCCCATCTATAATT
>NZ_JBQKKM010000043.1:0-42362 GCF_052116745.1 Niallia sp. Sow4_A1
AGATCCCTGAGGCTGGTCGAGCTTTCTTTCACTTCTCACTATAACTTAAAAAGAAAAATAGTGGGCAAAGTCATCCGTCGATGACCTTACCCACTAATCTTAGTATGTTTTTCTACTATAAGCTTAGTAAACTGACGGGGCAAGTTAATAAAAAGGATATTTACATATTGATAACGAATTGTTGGTGAACAGAGTAAAGACGGAAGGGTGTTAAGGTGATGATAGGAATTAGTATAGCAACGAAGTGGGAATTTGAAGCGACATTGGAATATTTCGACATAAAAGATAATGAACGCTTTAGTTATCCTTATGGGGAGTATTTCATTAGAGCTATTAATGATACCGAACTTATTTTTTATAGTACTGGTGTAAGAAAAGTAAATGGTGTTGGTGCTAATCAGTATATGATTTCTAAATTTAATTTAATGAAAGTAATCGTTGCTGGAACATGTGCAGGAATTGATGATAGGTTCAGTAATTTAGATATTTTTGTACCTGATGCAGCCGTTCAATATGATTGCACAGTAAAAGAAATCGAGCCTTTTATTAAACAATCTTTCATAGTTGATATAGATTTGTCTAAATATGGAAATGGTTTTTATACCGGAACAATTGGCACCGCTGATAAAGCAGTAGTTATGTGGAAGGACTATTTAGAGCTTAAAGAAAACGAAATAACAATAGCTGATACAGAAGCGGGGGCAATTGCTTATATCTGTAAGAAGAATAATGTTGAATGTATTATTATTAAAGGAATATCTGATTTTCCAACAGATGAAAGAAACGCTGATAAATTTGAATCAAATATGGAACAAATTAATGTTTATTTAGAAAATACCCCCAAAGTTATGAATAAAATATTTGGCGAATATTTAAAGAGATTTATATAAATGAATTTTAATGAAGAGCATTTTCTTGAAAAAGGTTGTTTTAATTATTTGTGAAACAGCGTAATTATACTAAGTTTACTTTATTTAAGTATAAAAATACAGAAAATGGATGTGGTTATTCCTATTTCATGGAACAGGGTTATTCCATGTGAAAGCCTTCAGAGAACAAAGAATGATTGGATTTTAATAGTCCATATTAAATACTAATATATATTTCATATAAAAGAAAAGGAATAAAACTAAAAAAGATCAAGATAATCTTAATGAGCAAGATTATTTTGATCTGTTTATTTAATCCATTAACTTCCCAAAGGAAATCCGTTTATTTAAGAAGTGCATAATAGGTATTCCGATTGCCATGACAACAAATTCACCAATAGCTGTCGTTCCCCAAGTGATTAAGAAAGGGAATCCAAGTGCAAGATGCAATTGAAAGGCAATAATAAACATATTAAAAGTAAATACAAGTGTATTAATGATCATTCGTAAAAGATGACTTTTAACAAACTTGCTTATACCAATTGTGATTAACAAACAAATAATGGAATGAGCAACCCCAAAAGTTAAATCGTATAGCTTGATGGTTGAAAGGAATAAGTTTGCTAAAAATACGCCAACGACAATCCCATATATATATTTTTTGTTAAATACAACTAGATGATTAAATAATTCCGAAACGCGATATTGAATGTTTCCAAATGCAATTGGCGCAATTGCAATCGTAACAGCAACATATAATGCTGCCACCAAGCCGTTAACTGCAAGTGTTTTTGTTTTCATTTTTGCTTTTCTCTCCCTTAGTTTTTTTACGTGGGATGGTCTCGAACCACGTTAAACGATATCTTTCACACAGTGAATAATCATATAATAGATACCGTATGTCCGTCAATGGAATTTTATCCCGATTTAAACAGGAAGTAAGAATAAAAAGAGTGAAAACGGTATTTTTCCCAATAATTGTTCATCGAGAGGGGCTGTGTATGAATAAACACGATTTTACACGGATAAGCAAACGGGAGTCTTATTGAAACTAAGATAGGAATATATAGATCAAGAGGTGATTCAATGAGTGTTATATTGGCACTACTAGCAGCAGTATTTGCAGCATTAACAGGAATATTTGCAAAGATAGGAATTAAAGATGTAAATTCAAATTTAGCAACGGCAATTAGAACAATTGTTGTATTAATCATGGCTTTATTAATGGTTTTGGTTACGAAACAATTAGATAGTATATTTTTTGTTAGTAAGAAGTCTCTTGTCTTTCTTGTTTTATCAGGAATAACAACAGGTCTATCATGGCTATGCTATTTTAAAGCAATCCAAATTGGCGATGTTTCAAAAGTAGTTCCAATTGATAAATCGAGTGTTATTTTAACGATTCTTTTTTCGTTTGTTTTTTTAGGAGAGCCTGTGACGACGGCAATTGTCATCGGCGGTACGCTAATAGCGATAGGAACTTTTGTTTTAATAGGAAAAATTAAAAAGAGTGCTGAAACATCGTATTCCAATTCATACATATTTTTAGCGTTGCTATCAGCAGTATTTGCGGCATTAACAGCGATTCTCGCCAAGATTGGGATAGAAGAAGTAGATTCAAATGTGGCTACCTTTATTCGTACAATCGTTATTATTATTTTTGCTTGGGGAATAGTCTTTTTCCAACGAACGCAAACACAAATAAAAACAATATCTAGAAAAAGCTATCTTTTCTTAATCATATCAGGAATAGCAACAGGATTGTCATGGCTATGCTTTTTTGCAGCAATCTCTATTGGAAAAGTATCCATCGTAGCACCAATTGATAAGTTTAGCGTCGTCATTACCGTCATTTTAAGCATTATTATCTTAAAAGAAAAGCCGACGAAAAACACACTGATTGGCTGTGTGATTATTACAATAGGAACAATATTTCTTTTATTTTAAAGTGGATACTAAGAGACCTTTACTATACATCAAGTATATTTAGGTCTTTTTTATAGAATAGAGCGCTCGGATTTCTTGAATTTCTTTCTTAACTAACACGAATTGCCAAGAGGTATCTTGCATGAAAGGTTGTAATCTTGTAAGATAATGTTAATTGTTAGAAAAATAAAAGTTTTCAAATAATAAGGCTTATTTTAAATCAAAGTGACATAATAATAGGTTAACTACACATGAATGAGAGGAAGGATGAAACATGGGAGCATTCGTTTTCAGTCTGGCTTTGGAGTGATGGGACGGTATGTGCCATGTATAAAAAAGGAACTGGATTAATTGGAAGATATAAATCGAATTGATTACATAGGGTTAAAAAAGTTGGTTTTTCTATTAAAAATAATATAGAAGAAAATAAGGGGGGAGACAAAAAAATGGGAAGAAAAACCGTTTTATCAACAAAAAATGTTGTAGCAATTGGGATTGGTGCCGCTGTATTTATTATTCTAGGAAGATTTGCCGCTATTCCTACAGGAGTTCCAAATACATCCTTTGAAACCTCCTATGCTTTTCTTGCATTAATGTCTGTAGTATTTGGACCAGTCGTAGGTGGGCTAATAGGATTTATAGGTCACGCATTAAAAGATATTCTAGTATGGGGCTCACCTTGGTGGAGCTGGATCATTGTATCTGGAATAGTCGGAGTTGGGTTTGGTCTAGCTTGGAAAAAAATAAACATAAAAGAAGGCATTTTTGGCTGGAAACAGATACTTACATTTAATGTTGTCCAAATAATCGTTCAAGCAATTGGCTGGTTCGTACTGGCACCTCTATTGGATGTGCTAATTTATGCAGAACCTATCAATAAAGTTATTTTACAAGGGCTAGTTGCAGGCGGTTTAAATATCGCTACAGTAGCAGTGCTTGGAACATTATTAATCTATGCTTACTCCAAAACAATTAGTAAAACTAATAGCTTAGAAAAAGAAGAGACATTTTAGCAAATTGGCCAATTATAGGAAGTGGACCATATGAACGACAGTTTGTTCCCAATTACTGAGTTTCGAGAATACAACGAGATATATGTTTTTAAAAGTGGGAGAGTAGGATGAATAAACCAATAATAGAGTTTAAAGATTTCGGCTTTAAATACAGGAGTCAGTCTCAGCCAACCTTATCGAATATCAATCTAACAATCTATGAAGGGGAAAAAGTGTTAATCGTAGGACCTTCTGGATCCGGAAAGAGCACCCTGGCACATTGTGTAAATGGATTAATACCTTTTTCTTATGAAGGCGAGATTTCAGGGAGCCTTAGGATAAAAGAGAAGGAAACTAAATCGGAGACTATTTATGAGCTATCCCAATCTGTGGGAACTATATTGCAAGATTCAGATACTCAGTTTATTGGATTAACAGTAGGAGAGGATATTGCATTTGTATTAGAAAATAATCAGGTTTCCTCGAAATTGATGCGAGAAAAAGTAATGGAAGCAGCTTCTTTAGTAGGGATGGAGCAGTATCTAGATGCTTCGATTCATCAACTATCTGGGGGACAAAAGCAAAGAGTCGCATTAGCAGGTGTCTTAATACAAGAAGTAGACATATTACTTTTTGATGAACCACTAGCAAATTTAGATCCGGTAGCTGGCAAACAGGCGATGCATCTAATCGCAGACATTCATAAAAGGCATAATAACACCATTATTATTATTGAACATCGATTAGAAGAGGTATTAGAGGCAGAGGTCGATCGGATTTTACTCATTGATCATGGAACCTTAATAGCAGATCTTTCTCCCCAGGAATTACTCACTTCTAGCTTATTAGATAAGCATCGTTTGAGAAAACCACTTTATGTAAAACTATTACAGGACGCAGGCGTTCGTTTGCCTAATCATATACCCATTCACCCTCTGTCTATGATTCCCTTAAAGGAATATAGACAGAATGTAATCAAGTGGTTTCAAGGGAGAAGTCGAGAATTACAACGAAAAAAACAAGCGACTTTACTAGAAGTAGATAAGCTGTCTTTTACTTATCCAAATCAGAATAGAGGGATAAGAAATTTGTCTTTTTCATTAGAAAAGGGAGAAATGGTCAGCATTGTTGGGAAAAATGGCGCTGGGAAATCGACTCTTGCTAAGCTAATTAGTGGGTTTGAAGTGCCGAAAGAAGGGTCCATCTTCTTAAATGGTATGGATATTACCAAGCTTACCATTAAAGAAAAGGGGCAAAAAATAGGATTTGTCCTCCAAAATCCAAATCATATGATTTCAAAGCACTTGATTAAGGAGGAAGTTGCATTAGGTCTAATCAATCAAGGGATGAATCCAACTGAAATAGAGAAGAGAGTAAAGAAAGTACTGAATATCTGTGGCCTGCTTCCTTATCGGAAATGGCCGATTTCTGCTTTAAGCTATGGGCAAAAGAAGCGGGTAACGATTGCATCCATCTTAGTATTAAATCCGGAGATATTGATATTAGATGAACCAACCGCAGGACAAGACTTATATCATTATACAGAAATAATGGATTTTTTACTCGAGTTAAATCGCACAGGAATAAGTTTGATGATCATTACTCACGATATGCATTTAATTCAGGAATATACAAGTAGAACGATGGTGCTAGCGGATGGAGAAATCATCGCAGATAGCAGTCCTGCGAATATATTAACAAATCCACAAATAATGAAAGCTGCCAATTTGAAAGAAACGTCTCTCTATGAAATGGCAAAGCTTTTGCAGGTGGAAAGTCCAAGTGAATTCATTGACGCATTTATTTCATATGAGCAAGAGGGGAGAAAAACATGGCAGAAATGCTAGCCTATTTAGACAAAAATTCACCCATTCATCGTCTTGCCGGCGCTACTAAATTACTTTGTTTTATACTATGGTCCCTTGCAGCCATGCTTACATATGATACGCGGATATTAGTGTTCATGCTAGTCATTGGACTTACGCTGTTTAAATTATCTAAAATTCGCTGGAAAGAAGTTTCCTTTGTTGTACTCCTTTTTGGTTTATTTCTTTTGCTAAACAATATAGCTATTTTTTTATTTTCACCGAAACAAGGCGTCGAAATTTATGGCACGGAGCATTTGCTTTTTTCACTAGCAGGTCCCTATGAGGTAACAACAGAGCAGCTGTTTTATTTGTTTAATGTGACATTGAAATACTTTACGGTTATTCCAATCGCTCTATTATTTATTTTAACGACCAATCCTAGTGAATTTGCTTCATCCTTTCATCGGATTGGCATAAGTTACCGCATTACCTATGCAATTAGTATAACCTTGCGCTATATTCCAGATATTCAAAGAGATTACCGCAATATCGCCTTATCCAAGCAAGCTAGAGGAAATGATTTATCAAGAAAGGCTTCTCTTATAACACGTGGGAAAAATGCAATGGGAATCATTATTCCATTAATCTTTGTAAGCTTAAATCGAATTGAAGCAATAAGCAATGTGATGGATCTAAGAGGATTTGGCAAAAAGAAAACGAGAACTTGGTACCGGGAAAAACCATTTGATATAGGAGATTATCTCGCTATTTCACTAATAGCAATTTTATTTATTAGTAGTATTGTTATTACCTTTTATGATGGTCAACGATTCTACAATCCTTTTGAGTAGAAGCTATGGGACAGTAAGAATCAGCATTTTAATCCCAAATACAAAGAGAGTAGGAATGAGATATGTCGATTATTGGAATGAATAAAATGGAAAGTGTATTTACGAAAATGCTTGAAAATCAGCTTGTAAAAGAAGGACTCGTGTTTTTGCAAGAGGATGATGAGAACACATTAAATGAACAAATTGAGCTTACCTTAGTTCCAGCTCCGTCCTTTCAGGAAGCAGAGAAAGGAAAGCTTTTTCAATCGAAATTAGCATCATTTGGTTTAGATGATATTCAACAGGATCGGCATGGGAATGTATTTGGAATAAGATATGGAACAGGAAAAGGACCAAGAATCTTTGTCTGTGCCCATTTAGATACAGTATTTCCGGAAGGAACAGTCATTACAGCAGAGTGGAAGGATGGAAAAGTGTACGCACCTGGAATATCGGATGATGGAAGAGGACTAGCTGCAGTGTTGACGGTTTTACGTGCTTTTCATAAAACGAATATTGAAACAGAAGGTGATATTATCTTCGGAGCAACGGTTGGGGAAGAAGGATTAGGAGACCTGCGCGGCGTGAAAGGCTTGTTTAAGGATAGGGAGGATATTGATGCATTTATTTCCCTAGAGCCTGGTACGCCAGAAGAGATTACCTATTTAGGGACAGGCAGCCACCGCTATCATGTAACGTATAAAGGCTCTGGTGGTCATAGCTTTGGGGATTTTGGAATACCGAGCGCCATACATGCTTTAGGTAGAGCGGTAAGTGAAATGGCAGATTTAGAAACACCGCTTGATCCGAAAACGACTTTTACAGTTGGTACCATAACTGGAGGAACTTCTGTCAATACGATTGCGCAAGAGGCAAGCATGATGGTTGATCTACGGTCTAATTCACAAGAAGAACTTCTTCAGTTAGAGGAAAAGGTATTGGTTATTTTGGAAAAAGCGGCAGAAGAGGAAAATAACCGCTGGAGCAGTGAAAAAACAGCGATTGAGGTTGTGATAAAACAAGTTGGAAATCGCCCAGCAGGAACACAAGATCCAGAGGCTGCGATTGTTCAAACGGTTATCGCAGCCGGAAAAAGCATCGGGTTAATACCTGTTCGTTCATCTGCTAGTAGCACTGATTCAAATGTGCCGATCAGTTTAGGAATCCCTGCTGTTACATTAGGAGCAGGAGGAGCATGCGGTGGCATTCATACGTTAGAAGAATACTTTGATCCAAAAGATGCATATCTTGGCCCACAAAATCTATTTTTAACAATTTTAGGATTAGTAGGCATAAAGGATAGTACCGAGCCTTTATTGTAAAGTTGGCTGGAGTGGGGTGGGAAAAGATAAGTTTTAGTAAAGCTGTCTGCAACGTAGAAGTTGTCGATGGCTTTTTTTGTGGGAAATTAAGTGGGGCGATGCGTCTTGAGTCTGTGCCCGTAGGTTGGGGAGAATAGGGCAAAAGGGAATAGAGAATCCCTATCAGTTACCATTAGACAGTTGTGGAAGAGAAAAAGGTAATAGAGAGCTATTCTCTAAGCCCAAAGCAAAGGGGAAAAGGAGAAAAAGGTAACAGAGAGCCGTTCTCTAAGCCCAAAGCATAGGGAAAAAGGAGAAAAAGGTAATAGAGAGCCGTTCTCTAAGCCCAAAGCATAGGGAAAAAGGAGAAAAAGGTAACAGAGAGCCGTTCTCTAAGCCCAAAGCATAGGGAAAAGGAGAAAAAGGTAACAGAGAGCCGTTCTCTAAGCCCAAAGCAAAGGAGAAAAGGAGAAAAAGGTAATAGAAAGCCATTCTCAAAGCCCAAAGCAAAGGAGAAAAGAAGGAAAAGGTAATAGAGCTCCACCACTACTTCCCCAGAGTCATCATCCCCAAAAAAATGTAAACTATTTTCACCAACGAAAAATTTTTTGTAAATAAATTTCCCCCTGACTTATTCCTGACACATTTCTTTTTTATTCTATTACTTGTAAGCAGCAGGACAAGACATTCAGACGAATAAATAATTATTTTAATAGAATAGAAAGAGGTTGAAGCAAAAGATGAAAAAAAGTATAAAGAAGTGGATTATTAGTGGAGTATCGGTAGTAGTAATAGGTACAGGAATTGGATCTTATTATTATTTTACAAATGATAATCAAACAGAAGTAAGAGCACAGGTTAGAACCCAAACGGCGACTGCTGAAACTGGTGATGTAGAAATAGAGATAAGTGGGACAGGAAGCATTGCAACCATTAATAAAGAAACCTATACTTCTACAGGCAACGCAACTGTTGATGAAGTGCTAGTCGAAGTTGGGGATGAAGTAGAAGAAGGTGATGAACTAGTAACTTTTGAAGATGATACACTTGATCCAATTGAAGCTACTTTTTCTGGTGAAATTACTGCCTTGAATGTAGAGGAAGATGGAAATGTATCGATGGGAACAGAAGTCGTTACTGTTACGGATTATGATCATCTAGAAATGGTTGTAAATGTAGATGAATTAGATATTTCTAAAGTGAAGGTTGGACAAGAAGCAAGTATAAGCGTGAGCGCACTTGAAGACAAAGAATTTACTGGAAAGGTAACAAGTGTTGCGAAAGAAGCAAATAGCGATAATACTAGTGTTGCTAAGTATGCTGTAACGGTCAAAATAAGCAAGCCTAGTGGGTTATTAGTTGGTATGACAGCAGAAGCAACTATCACAACAAGTACAGCTAAAGATGTCATCACTGTTCCGATTGAAGCAGTACAGAAGGAAGATGACGAATATTATGTGCTAGTGGCATCTGGAACAACAACAAATGAAGATGGAACAACAGAAACTGAATCTACTAAACAAACAGTTGAAGTAGGACTTGAAAATACTGAGGTAGCAGAGATAAAGAGTGGTTTAGAGGAAGGAACAACTGTTGTACTGCCAACATTTGAATCATCAAGTGATAGTGAGACACAAGGTATGTTCCCTGGCGGCGGCCAAATGCCAAGTGGTGAAGGTAGAGGTCAGATGCCAGAAGGAGGCCAAGGTGGCGGAATGCCTTCCGGTGGATTTGGAGGTGGAAATTAATGATTGAACAGCATGCACTTGTTGAGATAAAGAATGTAAAGAAGGAGTATACGCTTGGAGGAGAAACGGTTACTGCATTAGATAATGTTAGTTTCACTGTCAATAAAGGCGATTTTATTGCGATTATTGGTCCGTCAGGCTCTGGTAAATCAACGCTCATGAATATGATTGGTTGCTTAGATACTCCAGATTCTGGGGAATATTACTTAGACGGACAAAATGTTTTCTCCTTAAAAAGCAAACAGTTAGCAGAGGTTCGAAATCATAAGATCGGTTTTATTTTTCAATCCTTTAATCTTCTAACCAAACAATCTGCATTTGAAAATGTAGAATTACCATTGGTTTATAGAGGAATTGGTAGTAAGGAAAGAAAAGAAATTGCCTTACAAGCTTTGAAAAAAGTAGGACTATTAGAAAGAGCAGGACATAAACCAACAGAATTATCTGGCGGCCAGCAACAGCGCGTGGCAATTGCCCGTGCTCTTGCTGGGAATCCTCCGATTTTACTTGCTGATGAGCCTACTGGAGCCCTTGATAGTAAAACAGGAGTAGAAGTAATGAATTTAATGAAAGATCTAAATAGACAAGGGCATACCATTATATTAATAACCCATGATTTAGAAATTGCGAAACAGGCGAAGCGAGTTATTCGCATTCAGGATGGCCGGTTAGCAGAGACAAAGGAGGTAGTTGTCTCTTGAGATTAGGACAAGCAATCAAGATATCTTTTAAAAATATTACAATGAATAAATTAAGAGCGGTGCTTACCATGCTTGGTATCATCATTGGTGTAGCAGCGGTCATTGCATTAACCTCATTAGGAATGGGAGCCTCTAATTCCGTTTCCGATGAAATTTCGGGGTTAGGAACGACAACCGTTTCTGTCAATCTTTCAGGAAATTCGAGTGATGAAGAGGTTGTAGATTATGATGAACTGATGTCGTTTGAGGAATATGATGAAGTGAAGGCAGTTTCTCCAACAGTCACAACTTCTAGTACACTTAAAAATGGAACAACATCAAGTTCTGGTGTTACCGTTACTGGTGTTACGACTTCTTATGAAACCGTGCAGGATATTACTGTACAGTCAGGAAGAAATGTGATGGATATTGATTTAGACAATCGCAATAAAGTAGTAGTCCTCGGGTATAATGTAGCAACAGAATTATTCGGATTCACCAATCCAGTCGATCAAACGGTTCAAATTGATGGGACAACATATAAAGTAATCGGCGTGCTTGCAGAAAAAGGAGAAGAGTTAACTGGATCGGTTGATGATTCCGTTCTTATCCCATTTACAACAGCACAGCGTTTTATCGGACAAACATACGTTACATCAGCAACTGTATTGATGACGGATGAGGATTCAGTAGAAATGGGAATGGCAAAAATGAAGCAGAAATTATACAATCAGTTTGATGGAGATGAAACTTTATATTCTGTGCGAAATCAATCTTCTGTGTCAGAGGCTTTGGATTCTGTTTCTAATACAATGACCTTATTATTAGCCGGTATTGCGAGTATTTCCTTAATTGTTGGGGGAATTGGAATCATGAATATCATGCTTGTTTCGGTTACGGAAAGAACAAGGGAAATTGGAATTAGAAAGGCAATCGGTGCTAGAAAAAAAGACATTATGCTCCAATTTTTAATTGAAGCAATTGTACTTAGCGCGTTAGGTGGAATTCTTGGAGCAGCTATTGGAATAGGAAGCGCAGAAATTTTGTCTAGTACATTAGATATGACTTCCCAGATTACTTGGTGGGTAGTTGGAGGGTCGGTTAGTTTCTCTGTCTTGATTGGGGTTATATTTGGAATCTTCCCAGCTAACAAGGCTTCCAATTTAAGTCCACTAGAAGCATTAAGATATCAATAATAAAAGGAATAGATCAGCCATCTATTAGCAGAAAAGGTCTGATCTATTTTTTTATTATTTAAATTAGCGGTATAATGGATTTCACTAGGAAAAAATAAAGCATGAGGAAAAAAGTAGATGAAAAAAATTCTAATTGTAGAAGATGAACTAGCAATTTCCATGGTTCTAGGAGCATATTTAGAAAACGTAGGATACGATGTGGATTATGCGTATGATGGAGACGAGGCTTTACAAAAGCTTGAAGAGGAAACGCCCGCTTTAATCCTATTAGATATCATGATGCCCTATTTGGATGGCTGGGGTGTCCTATCCTATATTCGGAAGAAATCAGCATGTCCAGTTATTATGCTTACGGCCTTATCCGATACAGAACAGAAGTTAAAAGGATTTGAAAATGGGGCTGATGACTATATAACAAAGCCCTTTGTAGGAGAGGAAGTTATTGCGCGTGTACAAGCGGTTTTAAGAAGGTCTTCTCATTATCAAGACGATGATGAGCGTGTTAAATACTATGGTGATTTAAAAATCAACTATGTGTCACATCAGGTTTTTCTTAATGGAATTGAGGTTCCCTTTACCCCTCGTGATCTTGCTGTTTTTCTCTTTCTAGCAAGTAATCCCAATCAAACCTTTACAAGGGATCAACTTCTAGACCATGTGTGGGGAAGAGACTATGATGGGAGTGATCGGGCAGTTGACCTGGCGATTAAAAGAATAAGGAAATTATTAAATGGGTGGGATCCGAAAGATGGCGAAATTAAAACATTACGGGGACTTGGCTATCAATTTTATATTCAGGAAAAACAATAAAGAAAAAACGCCTCTTCTTTATTATTGGACGAAAAGGTATTTGCTCACATTATGTGGGGGCCTCTTGATTATTGGCATTGTCTCTATATTATGGATTCGCCATAATGCATTGGAGAATCGCCTAGAACTAACAAAATTAGTTGCCCAGGAAATAGCGGAGCATGCCAATGAGATGGAGGAAGGAAGGCTCAAAGATATTCGGCTACCGTTTTTGCAGGATAGACAGAAATTTATTAATGAAGGACAGCCACTAGATGCCTTTCTTAAAGATACTTCAGGAAATGTCCGTTCTCTGAATCAGAATTTTCCTCTAAGTTCTCTAGAAAGTCAGCAGTTGATTGAGTCTTTGCCTTTAGTAAGTGAATTAACCATTAAAAAAGTAACGCTATGGAATAAGCAAAGAGCATCTGTTGTCATTGCTCCCATTATAAATGGAGGGGAGCAAATAGGTTCTGTCTATATTATTCAGCCTCATAATCAGCTACAACATTTAAATAAAGAAGAATATCAATTGCTAGGATTATTGCTGCTGAGTTTAGCATTTCTTGGCTGGTTTGTCATTTATTTCTTGTCTAAAAAACTAGCAAAGCCCGTAGAAGAGGTTGCCAGTGCTGCCCAACATTTAATGAATGGAAATTATCATATTAAGTTAAATGAAGATGTGCAGGAAAAAGAACTTTACCAATTGGTTTTATCGTTTAATGAAATGACAAAAAGGCTCTATGCATTAGAAAGTTTGCGGACCCAATTACTAGCAGGTGTCACCCATGAATTAAAGACACCGATCACTTCTATTAGTGCATTAATACAAGCTGTAAATGACAATGTCATACCTGATAATAAGAAAAAACAATTTTTAACAATGAGTTTGAAGGAAGCGGGAAGACTGCAGAATATGGTGGAGGATTTACTAGATTTTAATAGCTTTAGTGCAGGTTCGATTAAAGTGAATAAGGAAAAGCTAAATGTACAGGCCACGTTAAAGGAAATTATTTATCAATGGGAAATTGTCCATGGAGGCGCTTTAGCAACTACGGAGATAACCTTTGTAAATCCAGAGAAACCGCTTTATGCTATGCTAGATAGTGTGCGTTTTCAGCAAATTATCGTCAATCTATTAAATAATAGTTTACATGCAATCAAGGGAAAGCAAAATGGAAAAATAACCATCAGCCTAACCTATGACCAACAGAATGTAAACATTTTGGTAGAGGATAATGGCTATGGTATTCCAGAAGATGAGCAGGATTATATTTTTGAACGATTCTATCGAGGAAAGAATAAGAAAGATATCGAGCGTGGCCTAGGCTTAGGATTACCATATAGCCTTCTTTTAGCAAAAGCACAAGGAGGGCATTTATCTTTACAAAATTCAGAAGGTTCCTCTACAATATTTTTATTGCAATTTCCATTACTTGCATAAAATAAAGGAAGGGGTTGTTCGGAGATGATGGTTCAACAAGAAAAATATTGCAAGGAATCTTTGGTAGTTAAAACAAGCCGAATATTCCCTATTGATACAAATAATCATAATACATTATTTGGTGGAAAGCTAATGAGTTATATAGATGATGTAGCTTCTATTTCAGCATCTAGGCATTCAAGAAGTGATGTAGTTACCGCTTCAACAGACTCTGTTGATTTTCTATTTCCTATTAGCCCTACTGATTCTGTATGCTTAGAATCATATGTAACACATACAGGTAAATCCTCAATGGAAGTATTTGTGAAGGTAATAGCTGAAAACCTAAAAACAGGCGAAAGAAGACTTGCAGCAACATCCTTCTTAACCTTTGTTGCCTTAGATGAAAATGGCAAGCCACAGCGTATTCCCAAGGTTATTCCGCAATCAGAGGAAGAAACAATGCTCTACAATACAGCGGAGCAGCGTGTGAAAATCCGCAAAGATAGAAGAGAGCATAGTAAAGCATTTGCAAATGTTATTAGTACAGAAATGCCTTGGGGGTAAGTTGACCTAGTGAAGGAATGGCTGATAAAGTGCTGAGTTTGGCTGAAATGGTGAAGGAATGGCTGATAAAGTGCCGAGTTTGGCTGAAACGGTGCTGGATTTGCTGATAAAGTGCCGAGTTTGGCTGAAATCGGTATAAGTTTTGCTGATAAAGTGCCGAGTTTGGCTGAAATGGTGCTGGATTTGCTGATAAAGTGCCGAGTTTGGCTGATATCAGTGCAAGATTAGCTGATATCAGCTAGATTCATACCATAACCAATTAATTATAAGCTCTGATTCCCTTAATCTTAAATATAAATACTAGAATATCGCTAATAAAACTATAAAACAGTCAATTTAGCATCAAAACTATTCACTTTCGCCCCTTACAAAGCGAATTCTTCCACTTAAAACCCCCACATTTTGCATAATCTACTTATTACCTTTTCTCTCAGCCGACTCTATAACTATATCTTCCTCCCTCTTTACCATTTATAAACTTACCACCACAACAATAAGTCGAATAAATAGAAGAAACGTTGCTATTATTGCAAATAATTTCGAAATACTAAGAAAAGTGTCAGAATATATTAACTTTTTAGAAAATATAGTGTCAGAATATCTGACAAAATTAAAGACACTTGTCTAGAAGAGGATTATAATCCATACATGGAACAGGAGCAATTGGGAAAATCTCCCGGAGCTTCATAGATAAAAACAATTATAGGGGGCAAACTATGTTATCTAAAAAAGTACTTTCTTTAGCTATGACAGCAACATTGGCACTAGGATTTATGAGTGGCTGTGCTTCAAATGCAAACTCTGATAGTGAAGGATCTAGTGACAATAAAGTAATCAAAATTGTTACACAATCTCCACTTTCTGGAGGAAGTGCAACTTTAGGAGAAGCAATTAAACTAGGAGCACAACTAGCAATTGATCAACAGAAGGACAAATTTGCTGAGTTAGGTTTTGAAATTAAATTGGATGCACAAGATGATCAGGGAGATCCGAAAAAAGGAGTGGCGAATGCTAACTTAGTTGTAGCAGATCAATCCGTATTAGGCGTAGTGGGACACTTGAATTCAGGTGTTTCCATCCCAGCATCTGAAGTATATGAGAAAAATAATCTAGTAAGTGTATCTCCTGCAAGTACAGCAACAGATTATACAGATCGCGGTTTAAAAACCGTTAGCCGGGTTGTAGCTCGCGATGACTTCCAAGGTCCAGCAGGTGCACAATATGCGGTGGAAACATTAGGAGCAAAGAAAATTTTTGTTGTCCAAGATAAAACAGCATATGGTTCTGGGCTAGCAGATGCATTTAGAGCTGCTGCAGAAGAGCTAGGAGCAGAAATTGTTGGATATGAAGGAATTACAGTGGGGGAAAAAGACTTCAATGGTGTGTTAAACCAAGTAGCTTCTAAAAAGCCTGATTTAATCTATTTTGGAGGTCTTTATGCAGAAGGGGGAATCCTTGTTAAACAAGCTCGTGAAAAAGGACTAGATATCCCATTCATGGGTGGAGATGGCTTAGACTCTTCTACTTTTGTGGAAATTGCTGGAGATGCTGTTAAAAATACATTCCTTACTTCTGTTGCTGGAGACACAACAAAATCAGAAGAAGGAACGAAATTCGCTGAAGACTATCAAGCAGCTTTTGGCAAAAGCATTGAATCCTATTCAGCATATGCATACGACTCAGCTGCCGTATTGCTAGCAGGAATTGAGAAAGCTATTAAAGATAATGATAACAAATTACCATCACGTGAAGATGTAACAAATGCTGTACGTGAAACACAAGATTACAAAGGGGTAGTAACAGAAGTTGGATTTGACGAAAAAGGCGATAACAAGTATGCGAAAATCTTTATCTACAAATTTGACGAAGCAAAATATCCAGCTAATTTAGAGGATGAAATCAGCCAATAAGCAAGAACATAGAAAGGGTATGGATCATCCTGTACCCTTTCTATTTTTTACAAGCATTACATAACTAAGAAAGTCTACCAATTTAGGTTGAATATATATTCTAGTAGATAGATAGTAACTATAAATGCCAAGCTCATTGACGTTAATATTGCTGAGTAGATTGGAGCGGAAGACACCTTGACTCCTGCGGGAAATGAGGGAAATGGGAGACCCCACAGGCGAAGCTGAGAAGGCTCCCATCCCTCCCGCGGAAAGCAAGTGTCTGTAGCGGAAATCAACGGGCTTCATGATAATTCCTATCTATCTACTAAACACAATTAAATCAAAAGTGTGGGGAAGAAAATGCTAACAGAAATCTTACAAACGTTACCGCAAGTTTTAATTGATGGATTAACATTAGGAGCCGTATATGCCGTTATTGCATTAGGATACACAATGGTTTATGGAATATTAGAATTAATAAACTTTGCTCACGGAGAAATATTTATGACAGGAGCATTCATTGGGACAAGTATCTTAATCGTTTTAACAAGCTTAGGATGGACATCCATGTTACCTGCGGTTATATCATTAATTATTATGCTCCTATTTACAAGTCTGCTAACAGGATTTTTAGGAATGGGAATTGAAAGAGTTGCTTATCGCCCGCTACGTAAGGCGCCAAAGCTAATTGCCCTTATTTCAGCAATTGGTATCTCCTTTTTATTACAGGATATCGTTCGTTTTATCACAGAATTATTCAAAGGGAATTATATTTTAACATCACCAAGTCTGTTCACCGATAAGATTAGCATCGGATCTATTTTCGGTTCCCATGCAGCAAGCTTCAAAAGTTCCTTTCTAGTTGTCATTATTGTCGCGGTTATTTTGATGGTTGGATTAGACTTTTTTGTTAATAAAACAAAATGGGGCATGGCAATGAGAGCAGTTGCCCAAGATCGAGATACTGCCTCCTTAATGTCCATTAATGTGAACAAAGTAATTTCCGTGACCTTCTTTGTAGGATCTGCTTTAGGTGGTGCAACAGGCGTACTATTTGCAGTGCAGTATGGAACAATCGATCCTTATATAGGATTTATACTAGGACTTAAAGCATTTACAGCAGCAGTACTTGGCGGAATTGGAAATATTCGTGGGGCAATGTTCGGTGGTATGCTCATTGGATTAATTGAAATGTTTACTGCTGCCAATCTTTCCATTATAACAGGTGGTATTATGGGCGCAGAATATAAAGATGTTGTCGCATTTGCCATATTGATTATCGTTCTTATTTTTAAACCAGAAGGCTTATTTGGCAAAGCCGTAGCAGAGAAAGTGTAGGTGGAAAAGATGGCTAACATGATCAAAACAATCCAAACAAATAAAGTGGCCCAAATCATTCTTTTCTTTGCCTATGTATTAGTTACTACTGCAGCTTTAGCCCTTTCGCAAAAATCAGTTATTGCCTTTTTACTTCTACTATTGTCACTTCTGATTCTTTATTATATGAATCTAGGAAATAAAATGAAGTGGGGGATAGCCTTACTTATTTTAGTAATTGTGTTGCCCGTTTCAGCTAGTCAAGGGCCCTCCTATCAGGCTTATATGGAAGTAGCAACAATGGTAGGAATTTATGTATGTATGGCACTAGGCTTAAATATTGTAGTAGGTCTTGCCGGTTTGCTTGATTTAGGATTTGTAGCATTTTTTGCTGTTGGAGCATATACATATGGTATTTTTGCTAGTGCACAGGCAAATAATTTCATGCCTTTTGGAACCTATCCTTTGTCTGGAAACAGCTTTTGGTTTTTTATCATAATCGGGTTATTTGTAGCAGCATTATTTGGTGTATTATTAGGGATTCCTGTTCTGAGAGTAAAAGGAGATTATTTAGCCATTGTAACCTTAGGCTTTGGTGAAATAATCCGAATTGTATTTAATAACTTAGATAAGCCAGTAAATATAACAAATGGAGCAATGGGGCTTCCAAGCATTCAACAGCCTGAAATATTTGGCATCACCTTAGCCCAGCCAAATCAATTCTATTATATTGTCTTAGTTATGTTCATTATTGTTATTTATGCAGTTACTAGAATGGAGCATACAAAGTTAGGGAGATCATGGAAAGCGGTAAGAGAAAATGAGATTGCGGCACAAGCAATGGGAATTCCCCTTGTAAAAACAAAATTAACAGCATTCGCTATCGGAGCTTCTTTCTCTGGAATGATGGGAGTTGTCTTTGCTGCCAAGCAGATGTTTGTTGATCCTACAAGTTTCACCTACTTAGAATCTACGACTATTCTAGTTATGGTTATTTTAGGAGGAATGGGAAGCGTACCAGGCGTTATATTGGGAGCTGCAGTTGTTACAATTTTGAATTTACAGGTATTAACAGAATTAACTGGTTGGTTAAGTCAAGTGACAACTATTCCAGATGCCTTATCTCCAGCAAAAATGCAAAGATTTATCTTCGGTGCACTTTTAATTGTTATGACCTTATATCGTCCTCAAGGATTGATACCTGCTAAAAACAAGAAATTTAATGAAAAGAAATTAAAAGAGAGCATAGCGGAAAAACAGTAATCTACTAAATTGCTTAAGGAGGGGCATCAAGTGAATATACTCGAGGTGAAAGGATTAACCAAAACTTTTGGCGGACTTGTAGCGAATGCCAATATTGATATGTCAGTCGAAAAAAATTCGATTACAGCTGTAATTGGTCCAAATGGTGCTGGAAAAACTACTTTTTTTAATATGATAACAGGTGTATATAAACCAACGTCTGGAGAAATAGTTCTAGCTGGAAAATCGATTGCTGGATTTAAGCCTCATGTTGTGGCAAGACAAGGGATTTCGAGAACGTTTCAGAATATCCGTCTTTTCAGTGATATTACAGTATTGGAAAATGTCATGGTCGGTATGCATAACCATATTAGAGGAAGCTTGATTGGAACATTGTTTCAATTACCAAAGGCAAGACATGAAGAAGAGGAAGCGATGAAAGAGGCATACCGGATATTAGAATATGTAGGGCTTGCTGATCTATTAAATGAAGCAGCTGGAAATTTGTCCTATGGGGCACAACGGAGATTAGAAATTGCTCGTGCTTTAGCCACAAAGCCTAGCGTTTTATTATTAGATGAGCCTGCTGCTGGTATGAACCCAAAGGAAACAAGGTTATTAACAAATTTAATTCAAGATATGTGTAAGAAATATGATTTAACGATTATTTTAATAGAGCATGATATGAAGCTAGTCATGGAAATTTCCAATCATATCATCGTACTAGATCATGGAGAGAAAATTGCAGAAGGTGGTCCTGAAGAGATTCGTTCCAATCCTAAAGTAATCGAAGCCTATTTAGGAAAAGGAGCGGTATCACTTGCTTAAAGGGGGTAGCAGCGTGGAAAAGATACTAGAAATAACAGGAATCGAAGCTTGGTATGGTGGAATTCAAGCTTTAAAAGGAATAAGCTTACATGTGAATAAAGGAGAAATTGTAACACTAATAGGAAGCAATGGTGCCGGAAAATCCACAACGCTTAAATCCATTAGTGGGCAGGTGCCGATAAAAAAGGGAAGCATTCTTTATTATGGAAAGGATATTGCTAATATAGCAGCACATAAAACAGCTGTGATGGGCATTTCACAAGTGCCTGAGGGAAGAAGGATTTTTCCAAAGCTTTCGGTACGAGAGAATCTATTAATTGGAGCGTTTGCAGTAAAAGACAAACAATTAATTGAAACAAGAATGCAAAAAGTGTTTGAATATTTTCCTAGATTAAAAGAAAGAGTGGAGCAAAAAGGTGGAACAATGAGTGGCGGAGAGCAGCAAATGCTTGCAATTGGTCGAGCACTCATGATGCAGCCAGAGGTGCTGATGTTAGATGAACCATCAATGGGGCTTGCTCCTATTATTGTGGAGCAAATCTTTGAAATTATCAAAGAGCTTAATAAACAAGGGATGACGATATTATTGGTGGAACAGAATGCATTCCAAGCATTGCAAATTGCAAGTAGAGGATATGTTATTCAAACAGGAGAGATTGTACTAGAAGGAACAGGAGAAGAGCTCATTACGAATAAACAAGTTCAGGAAGCATATTTAGCTTAAAAAAACCTTAGACTGTAAATAAAGGAGAAGGCTATCCGCCTCCTCCTTCTTGACGTTAAGAATGTAAAGTTTTCTGAAGTCAATTTGCTGTCTAGCACCGGGCATCTAGGAGCTGATGGGCTACTCAACCTTCCCTTTCGATAAGTCAACATTGAATCGCTATTGCTCTTCATGTTTCCTTTATCTCAGGAACGATTTTTCCACCCCACACGCCCCTAAACGGTTGCCCTTCGCTTTTCTCAATTATTTAAAAATTTAACACAAACTGGTTCTGGTGCCTCTATTTCTGATTGTAATAGAGTAAGTTTTCCTGTAACAGAATCTCTCTCAAATAAAGTAAGAGTGTCAGACTGTTCATTTGATGCAAGAAGGAATTGTTCTGTTGGATCCAAAACAAAATCTCTTGGCCAGTTTCCTTCTGTTGAAGTTCGTTCGATAAAGGTTAATTGGCCAGTTTCACTATTAACTTGGAAAATAGAAATGGAATTATGTCCGCGGTTACCTGCGTATACAAAGTTTCCATCGGAAGAAAGATGGATTGCACTTCCTTGACTATTTTCTGTGAAATCAATTGGTAAAGTAGAGATATATTGTAATTCTTCAAATGCTCCTGTTTCGGAGTTAAAGGATAAAGCAATAACTTCATTGCTTAATTCTGTCATGACATAAGCAAATTTACCATTAGGATGGAAGGCAATATGTCTTGGACCACTTCCAGGTTTAACAGACAAACTGCTAACCTCTTCTAGCTTATTATCGACGAGCTTGTAAGTATCTACGCGGTCTGTACCTAAATCAACAGAGACTGCGTATTGATCATTTGGAGTAAAACCAGCGAAATGCATATGCGGTTTTTCCTGGCGTGCAGTATTAGGGCCTGTCCCAGTATGTTCAATAATAGATGCCACACGATTTAATGAACCATCTGCTGTATTTAATGAGTAGGATTCAGCAGTTCCTTTGTGATAATTTGCAGAAAGAACGATTGTTTTATCAGCATCTACACTTACATGACAGGGTGATGCTCCCTCTGAATATTCGCGATTAATGAGAGAGAGAATTCCGTCAGCACTAATAGAATAAGCAGAAACTCCACCTGTAGAGCCTTCTTTGCCGACTGCAAATAAATGCTGATTATCGTTTGTGATTGTTAAATAGGTAGGGTTTTCAATTTCAGCTGCAAGCGAAACATCCGTGATTTTTTTTGCATCTGTGTCTAGTACAAAGGAATAAATACCTTTACTCGATTTCTTTGTATATGTGCCAATGTAGCCAGTGAATTTTGTCATAAACAGATCTCCTCGTATAGTAAGTTTATAGTCCTCTTTCGAGGTAATTTCCAATTAAAATATTGTTCTTTGATAATTCTATAGATGTTAGTTCAGATAGTGGGGGGCTAGCCCCCCACTATCTGAAAAAGTTTTCCAAAGGGTGGACTTTTCGTGATGTCCCTAGATAATGGTCTTAGGATCATTTGGGGGATTTCTATCATCTCCTGTAGCTTTGACTACTACAAAAGTCTGTCTCCCCAGTCCTTGTTCGAACTTCTAACCCGCAGGCTGTTCCCTTTGGCAGCCCATGCTGGAAGTTGCAGCTTCCAGGCAGCTCATGGACCAAAGTGAGTTCTAATACGCGAGGGTGATTGACCGACAAGTACACTGGGGATATCCCGAAGAGTCCTTCCCTTGATCCTAGATTGAAAGGAGGTTAGCCACCATGAAATTATTTGTTGGAATAGACGTTAGCTCTCAAGATATGAAAGCTTGTGTCATGAATTTTGAAGGAGAAGCATTAACTGCTCTCACTGTTGACAACAATTTGACTGGGGCATCTTATCTGAAAGATCAGATTGTCAAGATAGCCCAAAGTAACTCAATTTCCGAGATTCAAATCGGGATGGAGGCCACTTCAGTCTATAGTTGGCATCCTGCTATGTTTTTTCACGAGGATGAATCTCTTAAAGAATTTAAAACAACAGTCTTTACTATTAATCCAAAACTAATTAAAAAATTTAAAGAGTCATATGTTGACCTGGATAAAACAGACCAAGTCGATGCTTGGATTATTGCAGATCGCTTACGGTTTGGACGTCTTCCACTAACGGCGGTGATGCAGGAACAATTTATTGCTCTTCAAAGGTTGACAAGAATGAGATATCATCTCGTTCACAACCTAACGCGAGAAAAGCAATATTTTCTGCAACACTTATTTTATAAGTGTAGTTCCTTTACGACTGAAGTGGATAGTTCGGTTTTTGGAAATGCCATGTTAGAGCTATTTCTTGAACAATATAGCTTAGATGAAATTAGCTCAATGGATCTTCAAGAACTTGCGAATTATCTTCAAGATAAGGGCAAAAATCGCTTTACTGACGCCGAGTGTGTGGCGAAATCCATTCAAAAGGCTGCGAGATCTTCCTACCGATTATCAAAGTGTGTGGAAGATTCTATCGACCTATTATTAGGGACTTCAATAGAGTCCATCCGTAGTATAACTAAACAGATTAAAGAACTTGACAAAGCCATCCAAAAGCTTCTAGAAGGTATCCCTAATACCTTACAGACGATTCCAGGAATAGGCCCAGTCTATACCGCTGGTATTTTAGCCGAAATTGGACAAATTGATCGCTTTGATAACCAAGCTTCCATTGCCAAATATAGTGGACTTACATGGTCCAAGAATCAATCAGGAAAGTTCCAAGCTGAGGAAACCAAAATGATACGTTCAGGAAATAGATTTCTTCGTTATTACCTTGTTGAAGCTGCCAACTCGGTTCAACGAAATGAACCTGAATTTCGGGCATACTACCTGAAAAAATATCGTGAGGTTCCTAAGCATCAACACAAAAGAGCACTCGTCTTAACGGCAAGAAAACTTGTGCGGTTGGTCGATGCGCTGCTACGCAACGATCAAGTCTACACGCCAAGAAGGAAGGTGAATAACTAAAGGATAAAACATCCTAAATCCTTCAATATTTTCCAGTAAATGGTTTAATATCTTACTGGGTTTCTTAAGTATTGTCTTTTTTAGGTATTGGTTGGCTTACAATTTCCAATTCCTTAGATTTTGGTACTTGACATATTACCGCAGGACTTTTAACATTTTTACAAAATTAATACTATTTATTAATTATAGCATGAGCCTAATAGAATAGTACAAATTAGAATCTGTCTATACAAATAAAAGTATTATTTGTATCTATTTTCCCTGAATTTAAAAACTTGAAACAGAGTGAATAAAAAGAAGTTTCAGAAAAGGGTACTGCAAGATGCAGGAATTTGACAGAGGTTGTCGAATTTTTGTTTAACAATAGGAATAAAAAGAAGATAGGTTATCCATAATAAAAATTTCAGAGAGCTAAAAAATGGAAATCATTAGTATAGCTGAAAGGATAGAGAAATGAAAAAAAGAATTTGGTTTAACCAATGGTTCACAACAGTTGCACATTTTATTGATATGATCCGTTATAATTCAGATGGAATCGAATTTGAAGTATACGGAACTTCTAGCAATGAAGATGCCCTTTACTTAAGTTATTGTGATGCAGCTTTCAAAGAACCAACTGTTACGGGAGAAGATTATCTTCAATTTTGTTTAGAATTTTGTCGTATCCATTCGATTGATCTATTTGTTCCGCGGAAGGAAAATGTCCTTATTGCCAAGCATATAAAGGAATTCAATGATTTAGGAGTTAAGGTACTTGTTTGCCCAGATGCTCGTTTGATGGAGGAGCTCGATGACAAAGAAGCTACCTATCGGTTAATAGAGAGACATTCCCTACTGAAGGAATATGTTGCTATTCCTGATTACTTTGTTGTCAGCGATGCAGAAGCTTTTAAAGCAGCTTATTATGCTTTAAAGGATAAAGGACATACTGTATGCTTTAAGCCTGTGATAGGAGAAGGTGGGAATGGTTTTCGAATCATTCAGGATCGCCTAGACAGCATTGAAGAACTATTTAACAAAGGCATTTCTCATAAAATAACATTTGATCATGCTTATAGTATATTAAAGCAGCAATCAGAATTTCCACCCTTAATGGTGTTGGAATACTTGGATGGAACAGAATATAGTATTGATTGTTTAGGATACGATGGAGAGTTAATGGTAGCTATTCCAAGGAAAAAGGGAAAAGGAAGAGTAAGGGAACTAGAACACAATCAAGAATTAATTACATTGGCGGAGAAAATAAATCAAGTTTTAGAAATTCCCTTTGTTTATAATATTCAAGTGAAATACAAAGAGGGCAAGCCAAAATTATTAGAGATTAACCCACGAATGTCTGGGGGTCTACATTATAGTTGTCTTGCTGGAATTAATATGCCTTATCGAGCAGTTAAATTATTATTGATGGGCAATAAAGCGATAGAACGTATAGAACCCCACTTTGGAATTAAATCCAGTTATCTTGAAAAAGAAGTAATATTGAAGAACATTATCGAAAAAAGTTCGCAGGAGAGAGCGTTTCTTTCTAAGTGAATGCGAAAGCAAAGGAGTTTGATATATGCAAACTTCTTTGCTTTTTTTGAAGATAGGTTCATTATTCTGTTTCTCCTCTATTTTCTAAAAATAAAATGTTTAATTTCCCCTATGAGGATTTTTCCTGCAGTATAATAAAGATAATTAATGAATAAATAAAGAAGGTATCATCTATGATAACAGCATTAATAAATAATAAAATAGTAGGTGGAAGGATCGTAAAAACAGGGATAGCGGTTTTGTTAACCTCTGTTTTTTGCTATTTGTTGGAATGGCCAGTAATGTTTGCAGTTATTACATCCATAGTGACGATAGAACCAACTGCAAGAGACTCAATAAAAAAAGCATTTATCCGTTTTCCTGCATCCGCAATAGGAGCAGCATATGCTGTTCTTTTTACATATCTGTTAGGAGATCAACCATACACGTATACAATCGTAGCGCTTGGTACTTTGTTTACATGCCATAAATTACGATTACATGCAGGTATCTTAGTTGCCACGCTTACAGGAGTAGCGATGATTTCCACTGTTCATGACCATTATACTTTATCATTTTTCGTTCGATTAGGGACAACTGGAATTGGGTTAATCGTATCTTCTTTGGTAAATCTTTTAGTCATTCACCCAGATTATTCAAAAGGGATTATGGATAAAATTAGATTTTTATCTGCAGAAGCTGGAAACTTTCTTCAAATGAGGGGGAAGGAAATCATAGCCCAACAGCCTTTACATAAGAGCACAAAAAATACCTTTGATGTATTGAGGAAGAACTTGGATCGTATAGAAACGCTCTGTTCCTATCAGAAAATGGAGTGGAAATTATATCATTCGAGTCGAGAAAGTATGAAGCTTTTTCATTATGAATATAAAAAGGTAGCTATTTTGCGACAGCTAATTTATCACCTTGGGCTGTTAAGCTCTTCAAACTTCACAAAAATATCTCTAAGCGATGAAAAGAAAGAAGAAATGATGAATGCAATTGGCCATATACAAGAAATAATAGAGATGGACGATGTAAAAGAACTGGACTCCGCTATAAGTAAAACACTTTTAATACAAAGTTGTAGGTTACTCCCAAGTGAATTAAAGGAAGAAATAAATAGTGACAACAATTGGAAAATAACTTATTTATTTATGGAGTTAGTTTGTATAGGTGATTTATTAAAGGAATTAAAACAGATAGAAAGGATAGAAGAGCGTAAAAAGTTATCCTGCTATTCCTCAATCCAATCTTTATAAAGATTATCTTATGAACCCTTGTACTTTACCATGATAAATTTCAGTTTTACCAAATAGCTATTTCTTATAAAGAACAAATAGCTGTTTATACATGTGTTCTTTAAAAGAAACGAAAATTCATTGACATAAAGAACATATATGAGTATATTTAAAAGTATAAAGGGGTTTATATACAAAACGTGTTCTTAATAACGAATCAATAAAAAAGAGAAAAATATAAAAATAAAGCTGATTATTTTTTTGATTATTTGTTCGTTATTAAGAATGGTTGGAAGGGGGAAAATGATGAATTCTGTTTTACTAACAATAAAAATTAGACACAGTAAACGGCTGGCTACTAAATATTCGCAAAAATCGAATCGAGCAAAAGGAGGCTTAGAGAGAAACCATTATTTTCAAAAATACATCTTTTACTATAATAAAGCTAATTTATTGGAAGAAGGTAGAAACAAGGAAGAAATCATTTAAAAGACTTATATGCTATTATATCAATTCTTATACTATTTAAAAAAAGGGTCTTAGCCATTAATAAAGTGGAAAGGTCCTTTTTTGTTGTATATTTCTGAAAATAATCGCAATATTAACTGTGGAAAAACGGTTAGATTATCAACTTATTTACTAACAAGATAAATGCTGAAAATAAAGTATTCCACAGGCTTATCCACATTATCAACAGAATGGAGGTTATTTTATCCACATAAATGTAAGGGTTAACATAAAAGAGGGGGAGAGAATATACGGAAATTCTCTCCTTAAGAAGGATAAGTTTGGCTTATTTATTATCTTTTCTGCTAGCAGCTCGATCAGCCATTTTAAATTCATGTTGATAGGTTACTGCCTGCATACTAGATAGTGTATGTTTTTGTTTTTGCTTTTTCTTTCTATCCATCAATATCATTCCTTTCTCATTCCAAAGTATCTTCTTTATTCTTTCCTAGTTGGGTAATATAGATGCACACAGGATGTAAATTAATTAGTGTAAGAAGGCAAAAGTACTGCTATTCCTTTTTTTCTATGCTACATTTTAAGGAGAAGTGTTTAAGTGAATGTTAATAAAAAGTTTCTGTTAAAGCTAAGAATAAGAAAATCTCAAAATAGATAATAATGTGGTGATGGGATGATTATTAGTAAAATTACAAGACAAAAGGAATTAAACGACCGTTATAATATTTTTACGATAAAGCAAGGGAAAGAGGTTTATGCATTTAGTGTAGATGAGGCTGTGTTAGTGAAGTACCAGTTGCAGAAAGGGATGGAACTCGATTCTCTCTTATTAAATGAAATTCAATATACGGATGAAATAAGAAAAGGTTACCATCTGGCAGTTAGGTATTTGGCTAAAGTGAAAAGGACGGAAAAGGAAGTAAGAAAACATCTACTTGCTAAAATGGAAAACGAGTCATTCGTATCAGAAGTAATGATGAAATTAAAGGATATGAAATTTATCGATGATGAAGATTATGCTTTCTCCTATGTGCGCACCCAACGGAATACAACAACAAAAGGACCAGAATCGATTAAAAGAGAGCTGAAAGAAAAAGGCGTTCAGATCGAATTGATCGAGCGTGCCATGGAGGAATTTGCATATGAAGATCAACTTCAGTCTGCACAAAAGGTAATGGTGAAATTTTTAGCGGGGAAGAAAAAGGATTCTAAGAAAATTTTATTACAGAAGCTAGAGCAGACACTTGTTCGCAAAGGATTTACCACTGCTATTATTCAGGAAGTGAAAAGGATGCCAGAGATTCTTGAAATGGATAGCGATGGATTAGAAACCATTCGGATTCATGGCGAGAAGGCAAGAAGGAAATTTGCAAAATTTACAGGCTATGAATTCACACAGAAAATGAAACAATTTTTATACCGTAAAGGATTCTCGATGGATCTTATCGAACAATATTTAGATGAAATGGAAGAGGAAATGTAAATAAATAATCTAAATTTTTGCCGAATCTGGTTAATTTTATTACACTAGTTTGTAGTGGAGGGAATATAAATGCTGACAAAAAGATATAGCATGATGACAGAACATGAGCTCCGTATGGAAATATCCACTTTAAATGATCAAGCAAAAAAGGCGGAACAGCTTGGAATGATTAATGAGTATGCAGTCTTAGAAAGAAAAGCAGTTCTCGCAAAATCCTATTTATTAAATCCAAAAGATTTTAAACCGAATGAAGTGTATGAAATAGAAGGAGATCCTGGAGTTCTTTTTCAAATCGATTATATGAATGGTGTATTTGCCTGGGGAAAACGGAAAATAGATGGAAGCCAAGAAGAAGGTATTCCGATTGCGTTATTGAAAAAGAAGGATTGAGGGAAAGGAGAGGAGGGACCGTGTATGGTCTCTCCCTCTTTCCTACAGTACTTCCTTATTTTTTCGGTCTGCGATGAGAGGAAGCGTGCATTCTCTCTTGAGGATGTGTATTGATTGTCCCATTTGCTCTTTTAGAAGCAAATTCTGCTTTAGCTCTCGGTTCTCCTTCAAGCTTTACATCATTTGTATTATCTACATTTCCCATCGTTATACCTCCAAGAATCAACTAAGTAAACAGTAATAAACGTATATTTGTTTATTACTACGGATAGTATTTGTTATCCATCTGCAATCTATAAGTAAAAACAGAAAAAGAAAGAAGGAATCAATGATGCATGAAGTACAGAAAAAGTTAGTGGAACGGCTACTGGAGCTTAATTCATTTATTTCAGTAGGGCAAGCGCAAACATGGGTTGAATTATTATGGGAAGATTTCGAAGCAACTTATGCAAAAGCTGGTCGGAAATATCAAGGAGAAGAAGTAACTGAAAGAGTTGTCAGTCAGTGGATTGAAAACTATGGAGAAAAGCTACATGAATTTGTCGCAGAAAATCCAAAATATAAAGAATTTCTTACAGATGATAAAAAGAAATTGCATTGAAAATTCATTTAAATAATAGACAGGTCGACGTTTGAGTCGACCTGTCTTATACTAATTTGTTAGTATATCGAGTTTCTTTTTAAGTTTATCTTCACTAAAGATCCAGCCTGTGTACGAGGTAATAATATTTAAATTTAAATCTAGATGAACGACAGCGACAAATGGATAATGTCCATTGCTTCGATAGCGCAAATCAATGAAACGGACTTGGTATTGGTCATCGAGCTCCAAGACTTCCCAGCGAAAAACAGGAGAAAAGGATAAGAATGCAGATAGGTTCTTATCTTTTTGTGCTGCTGCGAGAACTGGTGTATTTGGAATTGGAATGCGATGAAATTTATCGTAAATTTCAATTTCATGCTGATGCGATCGACCGACATAGAAGGAGTCATCAGTCATTACAGCAATACGCCAGTGATTAAATCTCATCGTTGGTGATAAAATGATTTCAGTTGCGTTCGGAATCTTCTTTTTCACATTTATTTTTACCTGCCGCTGTGTGATAATTCGCAGCAGATAATAACCGATTAGAACGATGAAGAGCGTTAAAAAAGTATATCCAGGATTGGAGCCAAATATCCAACATAAAATAGCAATAATATGCATAGAAAAAATGATTGGATCAAATGTGTTAATAATTCCCAACGCAACCCATTTATTTGTAAAGGGGCGAAGGGCCTGTGTACCGTAAGCGTTAAAAATATCTACAAAAACATGCAGAAAAACCGCTAAAAAGGACCAAAGCCATAAATGCAATAAATTTGCTTCTAAGAAAATCGGATAAATGACCGCGGTGATGAGCAATGGCCATAAAATTACTGCAGGTATTGAGTGTGTGACTCCACGATGATTACGTATATAAACGGCATTGTTTCTTAATTTTAAAACCGTATCGATATCTGGTATTTGAGAGCCCACTATTGTGGCGATCATAACACTTGTAGCTGTTACAGGACTTGAAGCAACAACCGGGTCTAACGTCGCTAACCCACCAAGTGCAATCCCCATGACGATATGTGTTCCTGTATCCAAAATACCAAACCTCCCTGATTTTTCTCCAGCATTATTTGGATGAAAACACCATAATTACAATTAAAATATGCTTTTCTTTTTTCTTAACAAAAGATACACTACAAACAGCTAAAGAAAAGCATAGGACAAAAAATGCGGATAATGTTATTAAATAATAAAAATCGATAATATACATCGGACAATCGCATAATTTTTATAAAAAAATAGTTCTCTTATTTAAAATGAGACAAATTTACTTATTTATACTTACTTTAATAACATCAAATCTTTTGGCTAGGATATCACTTGTTAGTAAGATTTTTCATACTTTCATTCTATCCCATTTCATCCTATGATGCATGTTATGTCCAATAGAATAAAAAGAAGTCTATACATTGTTATTCCCAAAAAAATTAATAATTAACATATGGAGGTTTATGGTGACAGAAAGGCAAGAAATGATAAAGAACCAAGTGAATGTAGAGCAATTTAGAGAAGATTTATTAAAATGGTTTACCGAGGAACAAAGAGATCTTCCATGGAGAAAGGATAAGGATCCTTATAAAGTATGGGTGTCTGAAATAATGCTTCAGCAGACTAAGGTTGATACGGTTATTCCCTATTTTAACCGATTTATTTCTCAGTTTCCAACAATTGAAGCATTGTCAGTTGCGGAAGAAGAGAAGGTATTAAAGGCTTGGGAAGGGTTAGGCTATTACTCAAGAGCACGAAACCTTCATGCCGCTGTAAAGGAAGTCCATGAAAAGTATGAGGGCAAAGTGCCAGATTCGCCAAAAGAAATTTCTGGCTTAAAGGGAGTAGGCCCGTATACGGCGGGAGCGATTTTAAGTATTGCCTATGGTGTTCCAGAACCTGCTGTTGATGGAAATGTTATGAGGGTCTTATCTAGAATTCTTTCGATTTGGGAAGATATTGCCAAGCCGAAAACGAGAAAAACTTTTGAAGAAGCCGTGCGCGTCCTGATTTCACATGAGAATCCATCCTATTTTAATCAAGCCTTAATGGAGCTAGGTGCCTTAATTTGTACACCTACTTCGCCGTCTTGTTTGCTTTGTCCTGTTAGAGAGCATTGTCATGCATTTGATGAAGGAACAGTAACGGAACTGCCGGTTAAGACGAAAAGCAAGAAGCAAAAGTCAATCCAGCTTGCTGCTGTCGTTTTGACAGATGAAGATGGAAGAACATTGATTCATAAGCGACCTAGCACAGGATTGCTTGCAAATCTATGGGAATTTCCTAATATGGAAATCGTTCAAGTGTTAAAAAGCGAGAAAGCGCAGCTAGAGGAAAGGCTTTTGGAAGACTTTCAAGCAACAGTAGAAGTTGGCGAAATGATTACAAGAATTGAACATGTCTTTTCCCATTTGATTTGGAATATCAATGTCTATAGTGGAAAATTGATTGATTTGAAAGAGGAAAGGGAAGATCTACGAAAAGTGAATTCCGAAGAGATAGAGCCATTCCCATTCCCAGTGTCTCATCAAAAGATGCTGAAGTTTTTATCAGAGCAAATTAACGAGGGGTGACCACAGTTGGTCCCCTTGTTTTTTAATCATCGTTCACTTCTGTTCCATGTGTATAATCTGCTTCGTTTCTTTTTAAGCCGCCTCTATTTTCAATCTCCACGATAATTTCACGATGAATACTTGCTCCTTCGCTATTTAAATAGGGAGTCATTTGCTGTAAGGAATGATGGAAGTAGGCAAGCTCGTTATCCTTCCATTCGCCTTTAGCGATCATTGCTAATTCAGTCATATCTCTACCAACATACATTATCCAATACCTTCCTTTACCTTAAGCATATCTATATCTATTGTGCGAATGTTGTTTGCGAACTATGCATTAATAGAGGTAAAATGAAAAGTAAATGGATGGGAAAGGAATTAAAAGAATGACAAACAAAGTAGCATTAATTACAGGAAGCAGTAGAGGAATAGGAAAAGCAACAGCGATTCGATTAGCAAAAGAGGGCTATGATATCGTTATTAACTATGCAAGAAGCAGAAAGGCTGCCCAAGAAACAGCCGATGAAATAACGGCATTAGGAAGAAAAGTTCTTTTAGTAAAAGCGAATGTTGGGGATGTTGATAAAATTAAAGCAATGTTCGCAGAAGTGAAAGAAGAATTCGGGCGTTTGGATGTTTTCGTTAATAACGCAGCATCTGGTGTGTTACGACCAATTATGGAATTAGAAGAGTCTCATTGGAATTGGACAATGAATATTAACAGTAAAGCGTTATTATTCTGTGCGCAAGAAGCGGCGAAATTAATGGATAAAGGAGGCAAGATTGTCAGCATCAGTTCATTAGGAGCGATTCGCTATTTAGAAAACTATACGACTGTTGGGGTAAGTAAAGCGGCAGTAGAAGCGTTGACTAGATATTTAGCAGTAGAATTAGCTCCAAAAAATATTGTGGTTAATGCTGTTTCTGGTGGAGCTGTTGATACAGAAGCATTAACACATTTCCCAAATAGAGAAGAATTGCTTCAAGCGGCAGCAGATAAAACGCCAGCGGGAAGAATGGTGGAAATGGAAGACCTAGTGAACGCAGTTATGTTTTTAGTAAGCGATGACGCTAGTATGATAAGAGGGCAAACGATTATTGTGGATGGTGGTATTTCGTTATTAGTGTAAGTAAGAAAAGGGAATTTTCCTTCTGAGGAAGATTCTCTTTTTTCTCTTTAGAGAAAAAATTGGATTTTATTGGAGAATAAAAACTTTGGATAGAACCGAAATGTCTGGGACAAATTAATAGGCGTGGAGGTGATATTCATGGCTAAAAAATCTGGTGTAACTCAATCAGGAACTAACATCCAAGAAGTAAAACAACAAAACGCTCAAGCAGGCCAAGGTCAATTTGGTACTGAATTTGCAAGCGAAACAAACGCTTCAGAAGTAAGAAAAGCTAACCAACAAGCTGAAGCTAAAAAATCTCAAAACACAAGCAAATAATGCAAACAAAGGGCACTTCACTTACGGGAGAGTGCCCTTTGCTTTTTATGGAAATAGCTATTATTAATTTTTTTAATATACGGTGCCGCTTACAATAAAAATAGTTCGACAAAACTTCTTCTTTGTCTACAGAAGTAGTCAAAGGAATAATCATACATACACAGAAATAGTTAAAGAAAGATGATAAATAAAGTATTACCGAACCTAAAAATAAAGAGTAGGATGTGTTTTTTCATGGATGTATTTAACGGTTTAGTTGGAGAGCAAATGCGAATAATGGAAAAACTACTATATTTACAAGGAGAATTAGAGCGGTGCGAAGAAATTGAAGCACAATTACAAATGCTGCAAAAAGAAACCGAATTAAAAGAAGTGCAAATAGAAATTGGCAAAATGAAAGTAGAACTTAAGCAAATACAACAAATTTTTGAATTGCAAACAGAAAAAGTCATTCGAGTCTATCAAGAAAATGAGCTAAAACTATCATCGAGTTCATAAAAAAAATATGGAATATTTGAAACCATTGTGTAATTTCAATGGTTCTTTTGTTTTAAATTTACCAGATAACCGTTATAATAAGAAAAAAGAGGAATCGTACTTTGTTGCCTTAAATGAAATAATGAATCGCTTTTAGTATGTAACAGGTTACAAAGCGTCCGTAAATAGAAAGTAGGGGAGAAATAAAAATGGGCGTACCTATCGAGGGTGAACCAATACAAATTCACAGTTATAAGCATAATGGGCACATCCATCGAATCTGGGACGAAACAACGATACTTAAAGGGACGCAAAACTTAATTATAGGTGGTAATGATCGTACAATTGTTACAGAATCAGATGGAAGAACGTGGGTAACGCGTGAACCTGCAATCTGTTATTTTCATTCACAACAATGGTTTAATGTCATTGGCATGCTTAGAGAAGATGGCATTCATTATTATTGCAACCTAAGCTCACCATTTATATACGATGGAGAGGCACTTAAATATATTGATTATGATTTGGACATCAAAATTTTCCCGGATATGACATTCAATTTATTAGATGAGGATGAATATGAACGTCACCGTGAAGAAATGAAATATCCAGATGTCATCGATCATATTTTAAAGTCGCAAGTAAATCAATTAATACAATGGATAAGACAAAGAAAAGGTCCCTTTGCACCAGATTTTGTTGATTTGTGGTATGAAAGATACTTAACGTACAGAAGTTAATATGGATGACTGAAAAAAGCATGTTGGTATTCAGCAGGCTTTTTTCTTATGCATATGCTTCGAATAATGATAAAATGATTCATTGTTATCAAAGAGTTAGTTATGGAAGAGATTGTGTGATTTATTATCAATGCTTGCATTGTGGTTGGGATAGTTTGGAAGGTAACCTGAGAGAGAACATTTCAGTGCCCGATTCATCTGGTAAAAACAGCAAAAGGTAACTGAAGCCAACATTTTCATGCCCATTCCAGCATGAAAAATGAAAAAGTAACAGAGGAAATCACTAAGTTTTCCTAACAGCTGTAAACAAAGCCAAACACAAAACAAGTTTTCAAAACTACCAAAAAGGAAATAGAACAAAGGCAACATAGAGAGGGGAGTATATGTGGACAGTATTAAAAGATATATGGCTTTTGTAAAGCCATATCGGTGGCAAATCATTGGCACCATTATCATCGGCATTGTTAAATTTGCCATCCCGCTATTAATACCATTGCTATTAAAGTACGTAATCGATGACATAATCAATAATCCAGACTTAGCACAGGCAACTAAAATGAGCAATTTATGGACGATTATGATCATCATGACGATTATTTTTATCGTAGTAAGGCCACCAATCGAGTATTATCGTCAATATTTCGCACAATGGACTTCTAATAAAATTCTATATGATATTAGAGACCAGCTATTTATGCATCTTCAAAAATTAAGTTTAAAATATTATTCTAATACCCGGGCAGGAGAAGTTATTTCCCGTGTAATAAATGATGTCGAACAAACGAAAAACTTTATTTTAACAGGATTAATGAATTTATGGTTAGATGCCGTAACAATATTGATTACAATAGCTATCATGTTCACGATGAATATAAAGCTAACCTTTGTTTCCATCATTTTATTGCCTTTCTATGCTTTCTCCGTGAGTTATTTCTTTGGAAATTTACGGACGCTGACAAGAGAAAGGTCACAGGCGCTAGCAGGAGTACAAAGCTTTTTGCATGAAAGGGTACAAGGAATTTCTGTTATTAAGAGCTTTGCTACGGAAAATCATGAACAAAAGCATTTTCAAAAATATAATAATGCCTTCTTAGAAAAAGCGGTCAATCATACGAAGTGGAATGCTAAAGCATTTGCGGTTGTTAATACGATTACCGATATTTCTCCATTGTTTGTGATTGCCTATTCTGGCTATCAAGTATTAAATGGTGATCTAACTTTAGGGGCTATGATTGCATTTTTTGCCTATATTGAAAGATTGTATAATCCATTAAGAAGATTAGTGAATTCTTCGACAACATTAACCCAATCGATTGCCTCAATGGATCGAGTATTTGATTTGATTGATGAAAAATATGATATTCAGGATAAGCCAAATGCCATTCCTTGTGCAAATGTAAAAGGTGACATTGCATTTGAAGCGGTTGATTTTGCCTATGATACAAAGGATCCGAAAGTATTAGATAATGTTTCTTTACATATTAAGCCAGGGGAGACTATCGCATTTGTTGGAATGAGTGGGGGCGGAAAATCTTCGTTAATTAGTCTTATACCAAGATTCTATGATGTGACAGGTGGAAGGATTCTCTTAGATGGAAAAGATATAAGAGATTTACAAGCTCGTTCCTTAAGGGATCATATTGGAATGGTTCTTCAAGAAAATATTCTCTTTAGTGAATCCATTAGAGAAAATATTATGATTGGGAGACCAAATGCGACGGAAGAGGAAGTGATTGCCGCCGCAAAAGCTGCGAATGCCCATGACTTTATTATGCAGCTGCCAGAAGGTTATGAAACGAAAGTTGGAGAAAGAGGAGTGAAATTAAGTGGAGGACAGAAACAAAGAGTAGCGATAGCTCGCGTTTTCTTGAAAAATCCACCTATCTTAATTTTGGACGAGGCAACCTCTGCTTTAGACTTGGAAAGTGAACAATCAATTCAAGAATCCCTTGAAGAACTGGCAAAAGATAGAACAACCTTGATTGTTGCCCATCGACTCTCCACGATTACCCATGCAGATCGAATTGTTTTAATCGAACACGGAAAAATCATGGAAGATGGCACACATAATGAGCTGATGAAATTACAAGGTCATTATCATGATCTATTTCAAATACAGCAATTGGGGAATTGAAAAAACGATCCAGAAGCATTTTCGCTCTGGATCGTTTTTTTATTCTTCAATTGTTACCTCTGCTTCATGGTTATGATGAACCTGGATAGAGGTAATCAATGTATCAAGATGCTCCACATTCTCATCATACTCAATAATGGCTGAAACGATTTGCATCATATGATATTGCTTTAGTTCTTCTTCATTTTCGTGGACAAGTGACTCTGTCTCCTTGTAGTACTGCATCAATTCTTGGAATAGCATGTTTCGGTCAAGGGAAATGCTACCTTCTTCAAAAATAACATGTGGCTTTACCTTTCCAATAAATTTTAGCATCACATGTTCGTGGTGGTGAATCAGACAATCGAGTTGTTGCTGAATAATATTTTGAAAATATTCAGGTAAACTCAATAACTCATTTTCATAGCGATGAATCTTTTTCAATGTTTGAAATGATTTTTTTAATGTTGCAATCATTTGCCGATAAATCACTAACTTTCTCGTTTTTAATAAGGTTGTTTTTTTGAAGTAATTCCGTTCTTCTTTGTACAGTATATATAACTGGTCTATTTTCATTAACCGGTCGGACATTTTATCAATATCATTTTTTAAAAGACTGTGCTCGGATGCATGTCTAATGTTCAAGCGAATCCATTTTGTTATTTCCTCACTCATATCGGAAATTTGGTTGTACAATTTATTTTCATACTTAGGTGGTAGAAAAATCAGATTGACGATTGATGAAGACAGAATCCCTAGCATTACGGTAGAGAAACGAATAATCGCAAATGTGATGAAATCATCTGTAGGTGATTCCATAATCGCAATTAATGTAACAACAGATAAGGTAATCGTCTTTTCTAAGCCTAATTTTAAGTTAATAGTAATAACAATAATGGCAGCAAGTCCGATAATAAAGACGTTGTTTCCAAAGCTTAATACAAATATTACTGCTATAATGGCGCCGATGATATTCCCTTGCACTTGTTCAATGATAGATAAATAAGAACGATAGACGGTTGGTTGTATGGCGAAAATGGCAGAAATTCCTGCGAAAACAGGAGTTGGTGCATTTAATAGTTGTGCTAGAAATAAAGCTAAAACGATGGCGATTCCTGTTTTCAGAATACGCGCTCCTAATGTCATAAATAAGTGTTCCTTTCTTTAACGTAATAACATATTTTCTTATACCCCTTACTTTTTGCGGAAAACACGAAAAGTAAACACAATAATGTACTATACAGTGATTAGATGCTAACTTCAATAGACTAATGCCGGATTTTTTCTTTTTTCGATGGATTTTAAAAAAATGGACATATTGTTGTTAAAATTGAAATGGATTTAAACGATATTCGAGGTGTGAAACGTTTTAATGGGATGCTGATTTCCGCTACAGGCGTTCGCTTCATTTATCTGTGGTTGGAAATTAGAAAAAGCTTCTAATCTTTTTAATTTATAAGAGGAAGATCCCCTTTGTGAAAATAAAAAAAGGTCCAGAATTCCTCTGAACCTTTTTCCTTACAACTATTTAAAATTTATACTCTTCTTGTAATGAAGCGAATGCTTGATCTACAGCGTGTAGGGTTGCTTCGATGTCTTCTTCTGTGTGTGCGATGGTGAGGAACCATGCTTCGTATTTGGATGGTGCTAGCATAATTCCTTGTTCTACTAATAGTTTAAAGAAGCGGCCGAACATTTCGCTATCTGTGCTTTCTGCTTGCTTGTAGTTGTATACTTTTTCCGTCGTAAAGAAGACAGTAAGTGCTCCTTTTAGACGGTTGAGTGTAATTGGAACATTGTACTTAGTAGCTGCTTCTAAAATACCTTTTTCTAATAATGCGCCTAGTTTATCTAGATAATCGTATACGCCTTCTTGTTTTAATACTTCGAGACATGCAATGCCCGCTTGGATGGATGCTGGGTTTCCGGCATGAGTTCCTGCTTGGTATGCTGGTCCAACTGGTGCAACTTGATCCATAATTTCTTTTTTACCACCATAAGCGCCAATTGGTAGACCGCCGCCAATTACTTTTCCTAAGGCAGTTAAGTCGGGGTAAACGCCTAATAAATCCTGTGCTCCACCGTAAGTGAAGCGGAAAGCGGTGATTACCTCATCATAAATAACAAGTGCGCCAGCTTCATGTGTTAGCTCATTGATTCCTTGTAAAAATCCTTCCACAGGTTCCACGATACCGAAGTTTCCAACGATTGGCTCCACAAGAACAGCTGCTACTTGATCTCCCCATTTATCCAAGGCATCTTTATAGGCATCTAAATCATTGAAAGGAACAGTAATGACATCAGCTGCAATTACCGCAGGAACACCCGCAGAGTCTGGAGTGCCAAGTGTAGAAGGTCCAGAACCTGCTGCAACTAGCATTGGATCAGAGTGACCATGGTAGCAGCCCGCAAATTTAATGACTTTGTTTCTGCCAGTATAAGCACGCGCAACACGAATCGTTGTCATCACGGCTTCTGTTCCAGAATTCATAAAACGGATTTTTTCCATGGAAGGGATTGCTTCCTGAAGCATTTTTGCAAATTTTACTTCATGGGGTGTTGGAGTACCGAATAGTAGTCCTGTTTCTGCTGCACGAGTGACTGCCTTTGTGATATGTGGGTGAGCATGTCCAGTCACAATAGGACCATATGCAGCTAAATAATCGATATATTGATTTCCGTCTACATCAAAGAAGTATGCACCTTGCCCTTTTTCCATCACTATCGGTGATCCGCCACCAACGGCTTTGTAAGAGCGAGAAGGACTGTTGACACCTCCGACAATAATCTCTAAAGCTTCTTCATGTAATCGTTCTGAATTGGTATGTAACATATAAACCTCCTATAAATCGTAACATTCTGTATAGAATACCTTCCCTCATTTTAGCACTTTTTGAAAGAAGATAAAGGGAAACAGCTTTTAAACAACAGGCAACTTTCATACGATCCCAATAGGTGTAACTGGATAAACGCATAATTACCTTAGACAAGCATAAATATTAATGATGGAGTATTTAAGGACGTGCAGCAATAAAGTAAGGGGGTAAGGAGATGTTTTATGTCTTATTAGCTTTAATCCTTTTTTTTATTGCGATGAGCTTAAGAACATTGTTTGTTCCTTACCGCGTAAAAGAAAAATGGGTATCCTTTGAAAATTTTATGTACTTAATTTTTGTTTATATCACCATTATGATTGGCTTTGGCTTAATCTATACGTTGTTTCAAATGAATGGAATCCCTGTATATAATGATGGACAGACTCCTTCTCTAAACTATGATTTCTTTCATACGTTACACACTAGCATCTATTTTAGTGGTGTCACCTTATTCTCTGTAGGGTTTGGTGATTTAATGCCTATTGGAATCGGAAGAATGATCGTTCTTATCGAGGCATTAATAGGCTACACGATTCCAGCCGCCTTTGTCACAAGAGCCGTCCTAGATTTGAATCATTAGCAAACTCCTTTTCTTGCTTCATCCAAGTAAATTCGGTACGCTTGGTATAGGAAAAGAAAGGCGGGATACGATGTCGATTCAATTGGGAGATACAGTACCAGATTTTGAACTACAAGCAGATAATGGAGAAAAAATAAAACTGTCAGATTTTCGAGGAAAGAATGTAGTCTTATACTTTTATCCAAAAGATATGACACCTGGATGTACAACAGAAGCTTGTGACTTCCGCGATAACCATGCAGATTTTAAAGGCTTTCATACAGTGGTACTTGGCGTTAGCCCTGATCCGATTTCAAGGCACAAGAAGTTTATCGAAAAGCACGAGTTGCCATTTCCATTACTATCCGACGAAAATCATGAAGTTGCAGAAAGCTTCGATGTATGGAAATGGAAAAAGAATTTTGGAAAAGAATATATGGGGATTGAAAGATCAACCTTCTTGATTGATAAAGAAGGCAAGCTCGTTAAGGAATGGCGTAAAGTGAAAGTGGCTGGCCATGTAGACGAAATAAAACAAGCATTAGAAAAAATCGAAGCCTAATTTTAAAGCTAGGGACTTTTGTCCACTCATTAGGGAGCGATAAGCATATTGTATAGTGAGCATATACCTCCTCATATATATGTCGGTGGCCAACGAAGCGTTCGTTGGTCTTTTTTTAGAATAAAAAGAGAATTGGATAAAAATTCTGGTGAAAAGTAGCGCGTGACATGCATATAATGAAAGTGTATTATCAATAGCAATCAGGCAACTGCTATTATCTAATAGTTTGTATTGTTAAATAATCATTATCGTTGTTATTTTAAACGGTTTATTCATCTATAAACGGCGTTATTACAGTAACTGTATTGACAAAACCCACCTATTATTAGTACACTATTTATAAACATTATAAAATAAGAATATCTTTTAGAAATGGGGTGCATGTCCGTGGAACATAATGAGCATAGCGAGCATAATGAGTTACAGGAAGCTCTTGACAAGCTGAAAGAAACAGGAGTGCGCATTACCCCGCAGCGTCATGCGATACTTGAATATTTAATAAGCTCAATGTCACATCCGACTGCCGATGAAATTTATAAAGCACTTGAAGGTAAATTCCCAAATATGAGTGTAGCCACTGTTTATAATAATTTAAGAGTTTTTCGTGAAGTAAATTTAGTAAAGGAACTGACATATGGAGATTCTTCTAGTCGGTTTGATTTCATTACTTCTCACCATTATCATATTATCTGTAAAGAGTGTGGCAAAATAGTTGATTTCCATTATCCAGGACTGGATGAGGTCGAACAATTTGCCAGCCATGTTTCAGGATTTAAAATCAGTCACCACCGTCTAGAAATTTACGGTACTTGTCCTGATTGTGCTAAAAAAGAAGCGCACTAATGTAAGAAATAGAAGAGGTTGTCTTTTTAAGATTAGCTTTCGTATAAATGCATGCGAAGGTTAATCTTAAAAAGATACCTCTTTTTTCTGTTTTCCTAAAGAAGGTTCTTCATTATACGGAAATAATAGATGGGGAATATAAAGAAAAAAAGTAATACTATTTTTTTAGAAGTTGTAGTAAGATTTCATGTATGCCATGGAAATAGGGCAGGATTTTAATAGAAAATGTCGAAATAATACGAAACGAATAAAATTTATTCATGGAGATGGAGGAATAACGATGGAAGATATTCTTCGTCCTATATATCAAGAAAGAGCTAGCCAGACAAATACATTGGGCGTATTAATCATTGATAAAAAACAAAATGAAATGACCGTGACAGATACTTTTGATACAGTGATGCTAATTATTGTAAAAGAAGCAGAACACCCTGTTTTTATAAAGCACTATACTTATGCGGAAAAGAAAGCAGCTTTGCATATTGTCACAGAACAACAATTAAGAAATTGGATTTTATTGGGGAATAATAAAAGAATATTTGAATGGATATACAATGGAAGAGTTGTTTTCGATCGAAACGAATATATCTATCAACTCAAAAATGAGTTAAAGGAATTTCCCGTTAACGAACGAAAACAAAAGATGGCGTTAGAATTCGCTAAGCTTATTAAACGATATATGGACGGGAAAGCTTTCTTTGAAAATAAGCATTATCTTGACGCTTATAATGATATTGTTCACTCCCTACATCACTTAGCACGTTTAGCTGTGATTGAAAATGGATTCCATCCAGAGGTAACCGTTTGGAGCCAAGTAAAACAAATAGAGCCAGAAATCTATAAATTATATGTAGAGCTAGTAAATAGTGATGAGCCTATTGAAAAAAGGCTTGAGTTATTATTCTTAGCAAGTGAATTCTTAATTCATTCCAGAATGAGAACTAGTACAAGCTATATTCTTGATGTTTTAAAAGAGAAGGAAGCTTGGACATTTAATGAGCTATTAGAAAAAGAAGAACTTTTTATTTATGCAGTTGATCTAGGGATGCTTTTAGAATATTTGATCGATAAACATTTAATAGAGGTAGTTAATGTTTCAACGAAAAGTCCAGGCGTATACCATCGATATTATAAGGTTTTAGAAAAAAACTAAAAAAGTTTTAAAAAAGTATTGACCATTATGTTGGAATAATGTTATATTTATATCCGTCGCTGAAACAACACGAAATGTTGAAGTAAACGACGGGAAAAGTTTTTTTGAAAAACTATTGACAGTGAATGTTGATAGATGTTATATTAGGAAAGTCGCTTCTTGAGTGACTAACTAAATTGCTCTTTGAAAACTGAACAAACAAACGTCAACAATAATCGTTTTATAACGAATGTTATAGAATGACAACAAGTAATAAAAAGCTAGAGTTTAGCAATGAGCTAATC